>JANMMA010000218.1:0-4286 GCA_031372815.1 Sphingobacteriales bacterium | reverse complement strand
TCTTGTTGAATCGATACGTGAATGCCACCCAGCCGTACAAGTCATTCTTGCTATGTCCCCGAAGCCATTCATAACTTTGAAAGTATGGATTATGGTATCTTTTGTATTCGGCAAAGTTCGACTGCAAACCTTCCTTGCCAGGCTGCCAGTAATTAATGATGTTCGGATCATTTACATTCCAATCAGCCCCTGTCCAGATATCTATATTGTAGATGATACTGTTGGGGCCGTATACAACATCTGGAATATTTTCAGCGTACTGGCGGTTATAATTTATGTTGGCTTCCACCTTAAATTTATCCGAGATGTCATAGCTTCCGATCAGGTTAAGATTCACGGATTTTAATCCGGTATTAGGTGTAATACCGCGCTGGTTTGTATTGGAAACAGACATCCTGACGTTCGAACGATCTGACGTAGAAGAAAAACTAATATTGTTCGTATTCAGTAACCCTGCCTGTAGAAAATTTTCGAGGTTATTTGCGCCACGAGAAACCCACGGAGTAGGTTCGATATTTCCTTTGAATGTTGAACCGTCAGCAAAAGTGGTGGTGTAAATTTTTGTAGGATCATATTTGCCGTCATATTGTGGTAACAACAATCCTGCATTTAACCTGGGACCCCAAACGTCATAGTCTTTATCGTTTCTTCCTGAACCGGTTCCGTTGCTGTTATAGTCACCAAACGCGTAGGTCTGGTAATCACCGCCGCCATATTCATTCTGTACTTTGGGGATCGCAATAAATCCCTTATTTACCTGGAGGCTGCTGTTTAGTTCAACGGTAAATCCCTTACTATTCTTTTTTCCTCTTTTTGTGGTAATTAGAATGGCTCCGTTAATACCACGACTGCCATATAGTGCTGCGGCAGTGGGTCCTTTCAGGACAGTATAGGTTTCAATGTCATCCGGACTGATATTCCAGGTATCTGAATTAATCGGAATGCCATCTACTACATAAAAATTAAGCGGTGATCCCCTTAACAGAACGGTTGGTGCCGCAAGCAGCTCCTGGTTTATTCCCACATTTAACCCGGCAACTTTTCCCACCAGCCCATTTACGGGATTTGATTCACGAGCTTTAATGAGATCATTACCCTTAACTTCCTGTATGGAATATCCAAGACGTTTGGTTTCTTTTTTTATTCCTAAAGCGGTTACAACTACTTCGCTAAGTGACCTGGGATCAACATCAAGTTCAACAACCAGGTTGTCATCTTCTCCTACGACCACCTCTTTCTCACTAATGCCTACTCCTGTGAAAATTAATGATTGTCCTTTATTTGCTGAAATGGTGAATGTACCATCAACACCAGTCTTTGTTCCTGACGAGGTTCCTTTTATAATGACGGATACTGCAGGAACGGCGGATTGATCTAATCGGGAAATCACTTTCCCCTTGAGACTTAGTTGTGCATGTATCAGCATTGGAAACAAAACGTTACATAGTAATGCAAGGGTCTTCATTAAAATCTTGCTGTCGCTCATGATAATTAGTTTTAGTAATTGATAGCGACAGCAAATTATTGGGACGATATGAAGGAATAGTTACTGCAATATTAATTGAAGGGTAATCCGTGTTACCAATTTATAAAGACATGCATTCTATTAAAGATGATTATCCCTTTAGTAGTGAGAAGTATAAATAAAGACGGGGGAAGAATAATGATTAACGTGATGCGTACATAATATCCTCAACAACTTTTAATTCTGTATCAGTGAGCATAATATTTTTCACAGACAATTTATTTTTTATACTCATCAGGAAAATACTGTTGACATCACTGTTAATTTCACTGATAACATCAATCTGGTAATCGGGAAATTCTTTATGTATCCTTGCTTTTATTTCCCTTGCAAGATCCTTTTCTTCAAAATACCGCACACCATACATGAACACACCACGGTAATCATAAAAAACCTGGCTGAGGATGTTGCTGTTATCCGTAAACTTTACTACGAATCCAGCATCCGTTTTATACCAGTATTCATTTGAAATGGTTGGGTAGTTCTTTTTAAAATGACGGAAAGCCTGTGTGTTGATATCATTGAGTCTCACATTTGAACTAAAATCCCTGTTTCCCCCCTGAGCCAGGGCGGAATGATAAATCCCGGTGAAAAGTAGCATAAGAAAACTAATCCTGAATACAACGACAACTTTTTTCATAATCCATCATTTAAATAGGCACGGTTCACAATAACATAACTTTAAATTAATAATAAGTTAACATTGAACAATGTTAATTATTGCGCTCCTTGTGATGAGATTTATATAATGTGTTGACTATCATATAGTTAGATTTTTACTTCGGCAAAAAAATAACATACAAGCCATTGGTTCTAAGCATATTCGAGGTGCAAATCGGCATTGGGCACAAAAAAACCGCCCCAGGACTGGGGCGGTGTATACTACTCTTTGCTTAAGGAACTATGAACTATTGTTATTGACCATTAGTGAAGAACCTGGTCCAGCCGGTTAGCCAGTTTGTTGTACCTATCGCCCCACGGAAAGTGCCCGGGATGAAAAAGGCATCAGCAAAATCCCCTGTGTAAGTGGCCCCAGTCAATGCAGGTGAACCAGCATCAGGAGCAAAATCCGGAGCGGTAAGATTGAACGGCTGCTTGAGTTTTATATCAGCCGAATTTGTATACGTTATACATCCGTTACTTTCTGCAATAGTTTTCATTTCCGCTGCTGTCAGCACTGTTGCATTAGCGTTAGTGAGGTAAGGATTGATCACTGAATGGACCAGGTTGTTTTGAAATACAGATACACCTCTTTTATAGAAACCAGCGGTTGAATCCTGTTCAATGGAAAATCCGCCTTTTGCATATCCGATAAGAATTGAATTGGCAATGGCAAAACGAGAATTTCTTCTCCAGCGATTTGCGTAATTATGGTTTGGTGCAGTATTACCGGCGCCATTTGGACCAACTAATGTCAGGTTCGACAAAACCGGACGGGTGAAGGGAGGAGAAAGTGTTGGCGGATTATCATTATCGGACTCAATACCGTTACCAGCATCACCTCCGTCAACAAATGCAGGATCACGTAGTGACACTGCGTACTGAATTTTTCCAACGAAACCAAAGTCAAAATCATAGTCATCATCAGCAGTATATGCTGCTACGAGGTATTTTGCATTTACTGTACCACCAAAGAACTCATATGCGTCATCATTTGCATAACAGTTCTGAATATATTCAAGGGTGGTACCGTTTCCTACTCCACCCAGCGTAAGGCCATTGATCTCACTGTTGGCAAATGCAGCAATGCCAGCATATTCGATTCTCACATATTTTAAGCTTCCTGAATTATCATCTGCAGCAGTTCCGCCATAGGGCCTGTCGAGCCCGCCTTCAATAACAGGTGTAGTTGTTCTGTTGGTAGGTGCTTTTCCGAGAATCACAATGCCACCCCAGTCGCCCGGTGCGCGAGATCCTGCTGCTTTACCCGATGTAAATACTACAGGATTGGATGAAGTACCGATAGCTTCAATTTTTCCGCCGCGCTCAATACAAAGCGCACCTTTAGTGGCAACGTCACTCACCACCCTCGTGCCTGCCTGAACAGTAAGTTTGATTCCATTAGGAACATATACATACCCTTTAAGGATCCATATCTTGTCACTAGTGAGCGTTTTGTCGGCCGTAAGTGTACCTGTTACAACAGTATCAACTGGCGAAGGTGGAGGTGCGGGGGGTGCACTAATTTCATTTTTACTACACGCTGAAATCACCAACACAATCAACGCGATAATACCTAAGACTTTTAATTGTTTCATAGTTAATTTATCAAATTATATAAAGTCCTCAAATATATTTTCAGTGTGTTATGGATTTGTTACCGTAGTATTATCGAATTAGAAATTGTATGAAAAAGCAACAGAGAGGTTGCTGCCATAACGGAAACTATTCCAGATTCTGTCATCATTTTTGTTATAGGAACGTTTTGTTATGTCGTTGGTGTTTTGATAAAAAATAGATTTCTGATTGAGTATATCGCCCACATTGAATTTTACCTCGCCTTTATCTTTAAATACCTTTTTTGCGATTTGGAAATCCACTACCGTGCGTCCATTTTCATATACGTCAGGATATCCCTGGAAGCCGGCAAATGCAATACGATGTCCGATTCTGTTCACAAGTGCGGAAAAAGTAAGACCGCTCTTTTCGGTACCATATTGTAAGCCACCATTTATGATATAAGGTGACTGGCCCTGCATTGGCCTTCCTGATTCGTAGACATCAATTCCCGAATTCTTGAAATCAATAGAGGAAAATATAT
>JANMMA010000198.1:0-13802 GCA_031372815.1 Sphingobacteriales bacterium | reverse complement strand
ACAGAAAAAAATATTCAACTCAATAGTGACTTCAGCGAACTGGATTTTTTCATGCTTGCGAAGTCTTCCCTCTCGCAGGAGATCGTAATATCCTCCAAACGCAGAGATGCCAATGTGAAGAACGCACAAATGGGCACCATTGAAATGTCCATGAATAAAGTTCGCTCTCTTCCGGTAATCTTTGGTGAAGTGGATCCCTTAAAAGCACTGCAATTGTTACCCGGTGTTCGAAATGCCGGCGAGGGCAATAGCGGTTTATATGTGCGTGGAGGTGGACCAGACCAGAACCTTATCCTCCTTGATGACGCAGTAGTATACAATCCCGGACACCTGTTTGGATTCTTTTCTGTATTCAATGGTGACGCGATCAAAAATATAACCCTGATCAAAGGCGGTATGCCTGCGCAGTATGGCGGGCGGCTTTCTTCCGTTGTTGACATTGCCATGAAAGACGGAAACATGAAAGACTTCCAGGTGGAAGGAGGTCTAGGAACTATTTCATCACGTATTGCTATCCAGGGTCCGATCAAAAAAGAAAAATCCTCATTCATGATCTCCGGAAGGCGAACATATATAGATGTGCTGGTAAAACCATTCATAAAAAAGGACAATGCTTTTTATGGTTCCGGTTATTATTTCTATGATATGAATGCAAAATTCAACTACCAGTTTTCAAATAAAGACAGGATATATTTAAGCGGTTATTTTGGCCGTGATGTGTTCAGGTTTAATAACAGCAATCGGAATTTTAATATTGATATTCCGTGGGGTAACACAACGGGTACCGTAAGGTGGAATCACGTTTTCAATAAGAAATTATTCGCCAATACTACCCTTGTATACAACGACTATAATTTTGATTTTGGGGCATTGCAGGATAATTTTAGTGTACGGTTGAAAAGCGGCATCAGGGACCTGAATGCAAAATCAGATTTCGACTATTTTCTCAGCCCTAAGCATAAACTTAAGTTCGGCGGTCAGTATACGTATCACGAATTCTCTCCCTCAGTGGTCTCAGGTCGACAAGACTCTGTAGTATTTGAACCCAATAATGCGCAGGTCAAATTTGCCCATGAGGTTGGCATTTATCTGCAGGACGACTGGGAGATCAGCGATAAATTGAAACTCAATGCAGGCATCCGATACAGCGCGTTCCAGCAGATCGGTTCTTATACCAATTATTTGCGCGATGCCGACGGTAACAAACTCGACAGCACGGTATACAGGAAAGGAGACAAAATAAAAACCTATGGAGGTTTTGAACCCAGACTAACGGCAAGGTATGCCCTAAATGACGAAACCTCAATCAAAGCTGCGATAACACGTAATTTTCAGTATATACACCTGGTGACCAATGCAGGGTCAACATTACCTACGGACGTTTGGGTACCCAGCACATTGAAAGTTAAGCCCCAGATCAGTTGGCAATATGCACTTGGATTCTTTAAGAATTTCAAGGACAATATGTATGAAACATCCGTTGAACTGTATTATAAGGAAATGCAAAACCAGATCGAATACCGGGAGGGTTATACACCCGGCATTGAGGATCCTGAAGATGAGTTTGTCTTTGGTAATGGCTGGAGTTATGGTTCAGAATTTTATTTCAATAAGGCAAGGGGAAAACTTACCGGATGGATAGGGTACAGCCTGTCCTGGACATGGAGAAAATTTCCACAGCTCAATGATGGAGAGAAATTTCCCGCCAAATATGATCGACGACATGACCTTTCTGTAGTGGGGATCTATGAGCTATCACGAAAATGGAAACTTTCCGGAGTATTCGTTTATGCTACGGGAAATGCTATTACGCTACCTGAACGTTTTTACCTGGTAGAAGGCGTGTTGGCCCAGCAATTCAGCGGCGTGAACCAATACCGCTTAAACTCATATCATCGGCTTGATTTCTCAGCTATCTATACGCCCAAACCAAACTCTGCTAAAAAATTTAAATCCAGTTGGGTCTTCAGTATTTACAACGTTTACAGTCGGATGAATCCTTACTTTATTTATTTTGACCAGGCAGGCAGTGCCGTTGACGGAACACTGCAGGTACAGGCAAAACAGGTTTCCCTCTTCCCAATTATTCCTTCCGTTACCTGGAATTTCAAGTTTTGAGTTTATTTAAAACTTATTTTCACAGTAATAGACATACAACATGAAAAAAATAACGGTGTTAATGCTGTTGACCGCTTTAGCGTCAGCAATGACAATGGCACAAACCACGCGGCGTGAAGAAAAAATTGACCTGGACGCGTTAAAAAAAATCAGGACAGAGGGAATGGAAAATTCCAAAGTGATGGACCATGCTTTTTACCTCACAGATGTTAGCGGACCTAGGCTCGCCAACTCACCGGGTTATAAAAGGGCCGCAGACTGGGCTATCCAGCAATTGAAAAAATGGGGTGTGGAAAACGCAAGACTAGAACGCTGGGGCGATTTTGGAAAAAGCTGGGAATTACAGAAAGTGTATGTGGCAATGACGTTACCATATTACAAACCAATTACGGCATTTCCGAAAGCCTGGACAAAAGGAACCAATGGTCTTCAGCACACAGAAATCCTATTGATCGATGTAAAGGATTCTGCGAAAATTGAGGAAAAGAAATCACAGATGAAAGGTAAAATCATTCTGTTGTCCAGGGATGATGTTTATAGGCAAAGTTTTATGGCAGACGCTTCACGTTATACAGACAAAGATCTGGATAGCATGCAAAATATTGTAAACAGACCAGTGGATACAGCGCAACAAAGGCGAATGCGCGAAAATTTTATGCGCAGTGGCAGTCCGGCTGCTTTCATCAACAAGGTGCGGGATATAGCAGAGAAAGAAGGCGCCGTAGCTATGTTTAGCATGTCTCCCCGTGGTCATGACGGAACGTTGTTTGTGCAGGGTTCATCGGTACGTAATGCATATGCAAAAGATGGCCCGGATGCTTTTACGGATATCGTGATTGGGACTGAAGATTATCTTAGCCTTTGCAGACTGGCAAAATCCGGTGTACCGGTTAAGCTTGATGTGGAATCAGCAACGCTGATGAGCAATGCGTCTGTCGATGCCTATAATGTTATTGCAGAAATACCGGGTACTGACCCCGTCTTAAAGAACGAAATTGTTATGATTGGAGCACACCTCGACAGCTGGCAGGGTGCCACCGGTGCAACAGATAATGCAGCAGGTTCAGCCGTTATGATGGAAGTGATGCGTATCATCCGGCAAACCGGTTTGAAACCACGACGCACTATACGAATAGCGCTTTGGAGTGCCGAAGAACAGGGGTTGCTCGGGTCAAGGGCCTATGTGAAAAACACATTCGGTAACGCGAAAGAACCTAAACCTGCGCATGAAAAGTTATCATGCTACTTCAATATTGATAATGGCACTGGAAAAATAAGGGGAATTTATACCCAGGGAAATGAAAAAGTGAAACCCATTTTCACTGAATGGCTAACGCCTTTTAAAGACCTGGGAGCTACCACAGTTACCGTGTCCAACACTGGTGGTACAGATCACCAGTCGTTTGATGCTGCCGGACTTCCCGGCTTCCAGTTTATCCAGGACGAAATTGAATACGACACAAGAACACATCATACCACGATGGATAGTTATGATCACCTTATATCAGATGATCTGAAACAAATCTCCACTATAGTTGCCTCGTTTGTATATAATGCTGCGACAAGGGATGAAAAGATACCACGCAAATGACACCTGAGCTGATCATTAGCATACTGCTCGGCATTGGCTTAAGCGCCAGTGCCGGGTTTCGTGTTTTTATACCCTTACTGGTTACTTCCATTGCGGGCAAAATGGGATGGATACCGCTGGAACAGGGATTTCAGTGGATGACCGGATATCCTGCCATGGCTTGTTTTGCGACAGCTACTGCCGCAGAAATTGCCGCTTACTATATTCCGATTGTTGATAATTTCCTGGATACGATTACCACACCCATGGCGATTGGCGCAGGAACTTTATTAGCCACATCAGTGCTGCCTGTAGACAATGACCTGTTAAAATGGGTGACGGGAATATTGATTGGGGGAGGAAGTGCCGGAATCATTCAAACCGGAACTGCGTTACTGAGGCTTGCTTCTACAAAGACCACGGCAGGGCTTGGCAATCCTGTAGTGTCAACAGCAGAACACGCAGCCGCACTGGGTACTTCCGTTTTATCGATTTTTATTCCGATTATAGCAGGTACGGCGATGTTATTTTTTCTGCTATTCCTGGCGCGGAAAATATTGACGTTGAGAAAATAGTAAAGCAATCATTCCATAAGCCTGAACCTGACGGTACCACTGGTTTGTTCCGAAGAAGTGATATTCACTTCATATCGTTTATCCCCCACCGTTACTACCATGAGGGCAGTGTTGGGCGGAATAGAGCCAAGGTTCTCGGCATACATCACGAGTTCATTATCGCTACGCGAAGGATCTATCGTAATATTCAGCCTGATCGGATCTGTAGAAAGGCGTTGGCGGGATACCATCAGTTTCCCATTAAAGAATAAGCTGATGGTATCCCCGTCTACCTGGCCATTGTCGTACATCTCCACCTTAAATGTTTTGGACTCCACTTCTATTACCTTAATGACCTGCTTGTTTCGCTTTTCAATTTTGCCGATGGATGATGAGCCATTGATAGATGACGGCGCCTTTGGTTTTTCAGTACTGGGTAGATTATTGTCTATAGTTACAGGTTTTTGTGCTGTTTGATTGTCCACCGTTGCAGGTTCCACTTTTTTTGCAACAGGTGGTTTAACGGTAGTCGTAGACGTTTTAGGTGGTGACTTTTTCGCCGTCGAAGGTGCCGTGGTTTTTGGTCTTGTAGTTGCCGGTGTTGTCTGTTTTTTAATCTGTGGGGTGGATTTGGCTACGGGCGGTTTAGCGGTTGTTACACCAGTCTTCATAGGTGCTGTTGACTTCTTTGCTATAGCTGAATCTGTTTTCCTGGGCACCACTTTCACTAACGCTTTCCGTTCAAGCTCTGTGGAACCCGTTCCGCAATTATCTTTTATCGTAGCGGGTTTCCATTTACCCTGAAGTGCTTCTGTTTCCCCGGATTTCAAATAAGTAAGCATGTGGGTCTGAAAACAATCCTTATGATCAGGGGGAGTATTTGATTTTACTTTTTCGATTTCTGAGACAACAACCGACTTACTGTCCTTATCATAGTTGCCAGAAAGTCTGCAGATCACATAATATCTTTTCCCATAAATAATAAAGTATGTGTAGGAGTATCCGCTGACTTCTGTTCCCCTGATGTCAAGTTCAAGAACATATTCAGTTTTTCCGCCATAGAGATCGCCTGTGCTAACAAAACTGCCCGTCCACTGACCACTCAGTTTTTGGGCCTGGACGTGGGAGAATACAATCAGACAAAAAAGGGTCAGGGTTAATCTCATCAAGTTGCGTTGTGCTGCAAATTTCGTCATTCCACAGCAAATTATCATCAATTGCGGCGAAGCGAACCCAATAGTTCGTTAAATTTGCCATCCTTGCGTTGGATATTCTAATACAAAACTGTGGCGAATATCTGCAAATAATAAAAAAGGGAATTTTTACATGATCAGGATAACATTTCCGGACGGTGCAGTTAGGGAGTACGAAGCGGGGATTACCGCAATGGATGTTGCCCGCTCTATTGCAGAAGGTCTCGCGAAAAAAGTGTTGGTGGCCAGGGTGAATGGCCAGGTATGGGATGCCTCAAGACCCATAGAAGGCGATGCTGCTTTAAGCCTGCTAACCTGGGATGATAGTGAAGGAAAATCCACTTTCTGGCATTCGTCTGCCCACCTCATGGCAGAAGCAGTGGAAGCCATGTATCCGGGAGTGAAGTTCTGGGTTGGTCCTGCTATTGAACGTGGTTTTTACTATGACATGGATCTTGGGGGACGCACCATTTCGGAAGACCATTTGAAAGCACTTGAAAATAAGATGGCTGAACTGGCAAAGAAAAACAGTCCATATGTAAGGACCGCTGTTCCAAAGTCTGATGCAGTTTCTTATTTTGAGGAGAAAGGAGATGAATATAAACTGGACCTGTTGCAAGGGCTCACTGACGGACAAATAACCTTCTACAAGCAGGGAGAATTTACGGATTTGTGTCGCGGACCACACATTCCCCATACGGGCCTTATAAAAGCCATGAAGCTTACTAACATCGCAGGGGCTTACTGGAAAGGTGACGAGAAAAACAAACAATTAACGAGACTATATGGGGTAAGTTTTCCCAACCAGAAAGAGTTGGATGACTACCTCCAGATGCTTGAAGAAGCAAAGAAAAGAGATCACCGAAAACTCGGCAAGGAACTGGGGATATTTGCCTTTGATGATGACGTGGGACCGGGGCTGCCGTTGTGGCTTCCAAACGGAACCGTAATCATCGAAGAGCTGGAGAAATTAGCTAAGGAAACGGAACTTGCGGCGGGCTATAAGCGTGTTGTGACGCCGCATATTGCCAAAGAGAGCATGTATATCACCAGCGGTCACCTGCCATACTACCAGGATAGTATGTTTCCGCCCATGGAACTGGAGGGGGTAAAGTATTACCTCAAGGCCATGAATTGTCCGCACCACCATAAAATATTTGCAAACGACCAGAAAAGTTATAAGGACCTTCCGTATCGATTGGCAGAATA
The DNA here is from genome assembly GCA_031372815.1 of Sphingobacteriales bacterium. Taxonomy (GTDB): domain Bacteria; phylum Bacteroidota; class Bacteroidia; order Chitinophagales; family Chitinophagaceae; genus Pollutibacter. The sequence goes on along the minus strand of JANMMA010000198.1, from coordinate 7,158 downwards.
CGGTACCTGTTACCGCTATGAACAAAGCGGTGAACTTTTTGGGTTGATGAGGGTGAGGTGCCTGCACATGAATGATGCGCATATCTATTGCAGCAAAGAGCAGTTTGCTGCAGAATTCAGGGCAGTGAACGACATGTACCTGAAGTACTTCAAGATTTTTGGGATCGATAAATATGTTATGAGGCTAAGTTTACATGATCCTGCAAAATTGGGACAGAAATACATCAACGAACCCGAATTGTGGATACAGACAGAAGAAATGGTTCGACAGGTGTTGATCGAATCGAATATTCCTTACGTGGAGGTTCCTGATGAGGGTGCTTTTTATGGTCCGAAGATTGATGTGCAGATATGGAGTATTATAGGGCGGGAATTTACGCTGGCTACAAACCAGGTAGACTTTGCTCAGGGAAAGCGTTTTAAACTTGAGTTTACCAATAAGGATAACCAGGCGGAAACACCGCTGATCATTCACCGGGCACCTTTGGGCACCCATGAACGGTTCATTGGATTTTTGCTGGAGCATTATGCGGGCAAATTCCCGCTTTGGCTGGCACCGGTACAGGTGAAACTGCTTCCGATCAGTGATAAATTCATGGACTATGCGCAGGATGTGCTGCGGCAACTGAAAAATGCGGATATTCGCGCAGAGATTGATGACCGGAGTGAAAAAATCGGAAAAAAAATAAGGGATACTGAACTGCTGAAAGTACCTTATATGTTTGTGATCGGGGAGAAGGAAGTTGCAGAAAGCAAAGTAGCGGTTCGCAAACAGGGAAAAGGCGATGCAGGTGCTTTCGATGTTACAACGGTGATCACTGATTTGAAAAAGGAAATTCTGGAACGGCAATAATTCATCATTAAAAAAACTATGGCTTATCGAAGCAGCGGCCGTCTGCAGTATAAGCAACACTATTATGGCATTACCAAACAGACCGTTCAACAGGAGCGGATCCGGGCCCAGAGGTAAATTTGGCCCGCGCAGGGAAGCAGAACACCGTATCAACCATTTCATCCGTGTACCGCAGGTGAGACTGGTAGGAGAAAATGTGGAAGTGGGTGTGTATGCGATACAGGATGCAATGAAAATTGCATTGGCCCAACAACTCGACCTGGTAGAAATTTCACCAAGCGCAGACCCTCCGGTTTGTAAGGTGGTTGATTATAATAAATTCCTCTACGATAAGAAGAAGAAGGAAAAGGAAATGAAGGCTAAGAGTAAAACTGCGGAGGTTAAAGAGATCCGTTTTACTCCAGGTACTGATGACCATGACTTTGACTTCAAGGCAAAGCACGCGGAAAAATTCCTGAAAGACGGCAACAAAGTAAAAGCTTATGTGCAGTTTAAAGGAAGGGCTATCATGTTCAAGGAACGAGGTGAGTTGGTACTGCTAAAATTTGCTGAACGCCTTGCTGAAGTTGGACAACCAGAAGGATTGCCGAAACTGGAGGGAAAACGAATGCAGATGGTTTTGTCGCCCAAAGGTCAAAAGAAGAAAGCTGTAGTTGCGAGCTGACGCTCGCAAATTGGTAAATTGGCAAATGTGGAAGTAGAAATAAGGAAATGCGAAAGTTTAGGCGTATTTCCAACTTGAAATAACAGCATTCAAATCTTGAATAAGCACATTTAATTTCTACTTATTTAGTTAGATCAGAAGCAGGAATAATTTCCTGCTTTTTTTTGCTTTAGATTTTTTTGTTTCGCCATTTATTGCTGCGCATATAAGAGAATGATAATACGAATATACTTATCCAGTATATCCATTCAGACGCCCAACCCCAGGTTATACCCAGCTTCATTGTTTCCATCACGGTAAAAACATATACGGTATACAAGACCACGGCAACAATTTCAATCTTCAGGTTTACCCTGGTATTGCCGGTACCTGTAACAGCGTTGAGGTACACTGAAGAAAAAGACATCAATACAAGCGCTGTTGAAACAACCCTCAAGACCGGAATGGCATTTGTGAGAAACTGCTGGTCCTGGCTAAAAATGCGCATAAAAAATACAGGAAACAAATTCAGCATGATACAAACGAATAAAGCGAAACCGGAGCTGATGGTGATGATATTTCGTAATAACTGCGGTACTTCATCGTGCTTTTTCTGACCAATGATATTGCTTACCATCGTACTGCTGGTGGCCGCAAACGCCCAGGTACTCACCCCAAACAATCCAAATATATTTCTCATCATATTGGAAATCGCGAGGTCGTCGTGGTGCAGGCTGTTGCGTTCGATCATCACAAAAAAGAATTCCCAACTCGTTATGCTGATAGCATATTGAAAAATAAGTGGTGAAGATTGTAATAATACAAGCTTTGCCGTTTTTGCGTTAAAGCCCAAGCTTTTATACAAATGAAAACGATGGCCTAACCCATTCCAATGGATTACGCTGAATACCACGATCATCCCGGTAAACTCTGCAATGATTGACGCAATAGCAGCCCCGTTGAATCCAATACGTGGCAATCCAAGGTTGCCGAAAATAAATCCATAGTCCAACACGATATTCGTAATGGTTTCCGCTACCGTTCCAATAACAAGGAACCTGCTTTGGTTGGTACCCACAAGCAGTGCGTTTCTCATCTGGTAGAGATAAAGAAAGGGCAGACCCCATATCCGTATTTTCAGGAACTCTATAATGGTCTCCCTTCGGGTAACATCCTTTAACGCATAATGTAAAATGGGTGGTGCAACAAAATAAGTAATCAATATACCGATGAGCGCTATACACATGGCCACCCGGACGCCCTGTGAAAATAGCCTGCCAATTTCTTCCGGTTTATTCTCTCCTGCCCGCCTTGCGATAAGCGCCTGCAGGCCGTTGTTCAATCCATATCCGATTGCTCCAAATACCAAATAATAGACCCCTGTGATACCAGCCATTCCAAGCTCTTCCTGCCCAAGCCGGCTGAGGAATATATTGTTTGTGATAAAGTTTAGCTGCGGCACCAATATGGCCGCTGAAATGGGTAAAGCCAGTTGCAGAATCTGCTTTTTTGAGGTGTTTAACCTCATATCCTGAAAAATAACGGGTTCTGCCATGCGTGGCAAACCTACTAATTTGGCCGCGATTTCATTTTAGATGATACCCGAACAAAATTGTATTATTGCGGCAACTAAAAAGGGAATATTGCATCCTTCTTTTCAGATAGAAAATTCCGGTACGAACACCCTTACATACGATCAGTGCATACTATTGATCGATGCCGGTGAGCGCCATTTTTGTTTCACCATTTTAATGGCAGAGACCAAAGAATTCATGGCCCTTGAATTTTATCAGATGAAGGCGGGAAAGCATGAAGACGAGTTCAGGGAACTGGTGAACAATCATCCACTGCTTCGGCAGCGTTACCGTAGTGTTCATGTTTTTTATAACCATGCCAGGGGAATACTTATCCCCGAGTCAGTGTATAGCCAGGATACCGGCGCACAGATGTTGGAAATGGTAACAGGCGATCTGCATAAAGGGATTATGATGCAGGATTCCATTGCAGAAATTCCTGCCATCTATATGTATTCAGTACCCGACTACATTCATGAAGAAATTTCCAGGTTGTTTCCTGATGCAAAATTTGCGCATTTTCATTCTGCGTGGATAAAGAAAAAATTCCTGCAGGATAGTGATAAAGATTTTATGGACGTGCTTTTCTATCCTGACATGATCGTGGTGTGTTTATGGTTAAATAATACCCTGCACATCATGCATTCTTTCCCCTACGATATTCCTGAGGACGTTTCCTACCACCTATTGAATATCCTCTCACAATGGAAACTTTCTCCTGAAGAAATACAGGTAAGAATATCCGGTTTGTTGGAAACACAATCGGCTATGTATACCGAGATACTCAAATATTTCCGGCAAGTGGAACTGGAGCAAAAACCCCCGGCATTCCAGTATGATTTTGCTTTCGACAGTTATCCGCAACATTTTTTCTCACCAACTTTTTCGCTTGCCTTATGCGTATCATAGGTGGAGAGTGGGGTGGAAGAAGGATCAATCCACCTGCCAGCATGCCACATACGCGACCCACTACAGATATAGCGAGGGAAGGATTATTTAATATTATAACGAATAATCTTGAACTGTCAGCATGTACTACGCTCGACCTTTTCGGCGGAACTGGAAGCATCAGTTATGAACTTGCCTCGCGCGGTGTACGCGAACTTACGATCGTGGAAAAAGATCCGGTGATGTATGAATTTATAAAAAAAACTTCCACATCGCTGGGAATGGAAAACTGTACCATTCTTAAAATGGATGTATTCCGTTTTATGCAGCAGGCATCGTCGGCTTACAACCTGATTTTTGCAGGACCGCCCTATGCCCTCACCAGTATCGATGATATACCGCGTTTGGTGTTCGAAAATAACCTGCTTAAAGAAGGCGGATGGCTGATCCTGGAACATACACCGCGAAATGACTATAAAAAAATTGAAGGCTATACTACAGAAAGAAAATATGGCACCACCATTTTTTCCATATTTATCAATAGAAAAAAACCAGCGTAAGTAAGTACACATAAGGGTAGCACATGCACAAAAAGGAAATAAGGAAATATAGCAGGCAACAACGGATGCAACTAAGCATCACTGATATGGAGAGGTTCCAGGATCTAATCCTGATCAGGTTTCAGCAACTGTCCCTGCCTTTTATTTCCTGTGCCCATGCCTACATGACTATGGAAAATCTCCATGAAGTTGATCCATGGCCCTTATTGAGAAGCCTGGAATTTAGGAACCCTGGGATGCGCATCGTTGTACCCAGGATCAATGACGAGGATGAACTCGAGCATATTCTGATGGAAGATGACACCATCATGATAGACAACCAATACGGAATCCCAGAGCCATTATCGGGACTGTCTGTTGACCCTGAACTGATAGACCTTGTGTTAGTGCCGCTCCTGGGTTTTGATGAAAAAGGGAACAGGGTAGGATATGGAAAAGGCTATTACGACAGGTTCCTCACATCATGTCGGCCGGATGTAGTAATAATTGGATTATCTTTCCTCGAAGCAGTCGAAGAAATCGTTGATACGGACCCGTGGGATGTTCCGCTGCAATATTGCATTACACCCAACAGGGTATATGAATTTTAACACTTTTTTTCTACGTTCTTTTCGTGTCCTGCTTTTTCCTATAGCGCTCGTTTATGGCCTGATCCTTAAACTGCGCAATTATTTTTACGATAGGGAGATATTTAAATCGACCGGTTTTAATATTCCGATCATCAACGTAGGAAACCTTAGTGTCGGCGGCACCGGCAAATCCCCTATGGTGGACTACCTGGTATCGTTATTAAAGCATCAGTATCATGTGGCAACGTTGAGCAGGGGATATAAAAGGAGGACAAAAGGTTATATCCTTGCGGGTAGCCAGTCGAGTGCTGTCGAGATAGGTGACGAACCCATGCAATTCTACCTGCGACACCAGGAAATTGCCGTGGCCGTTGGGGAAGTGCGGATTGAAGCCGTGCCCCAGTTGTTGTTCGACAAACCATCCACTGAAGTCATCATACTGGACGATGCGTTTCAACACAGGGCCATCACACCGGGTTTCAATATATTACTCACCGATTACAGTAATTTGTATACCAGGGATTTTTATCTGCCTACCGGAGACCTTCGAGATAATGTTTCGAGCGCGAAACGTGCCGATGTCGTTATGGTTACCAAAAGCCCGGGTAACCTGGATGTTAACAATGCAGAAGTGATCAGGTCCGAAATATCTCCTTTACCACATCAGCGTCTTTTCTTTACGTCAATAACCTATGGCCTGCTGTACCATATCATCAGCCTTACCCCCAGGACCTTTTCAAAAAGCACCGAGGTACTGCTGGTTTGCGGTATAGCAAACCCTGAGCCGCTGACAAACTACCTCAATGAACAAACCAATAGTTACGATGCCATCTACTTCAACGACCACCATATTTTTAGTATTGATGACCTGAAGGAAATCCGAAACAGGTTTGAAAAGTTGCAGGGAACAGATAAGATCGTTGTTACCACTGAGAAGGATGCCGTGAGGTTGGTGAAATACAGGCAGGAACTGAGAGACCTTCCTTTTTTTGTACTGCCTATTTCCATTCGTTTCCTTTTTGGGGACAAGGATAAGTTTAATAATTTAATCGCTAATTTCATCAGGGACTTCAGACACAAGAATGCATAACTAATGAATTGTTAAGTGATGGGAAGAAAGGAACTTAAAGGTAAACGAGAAAAAAAGACTGGCGGTACTGTATATACAGGAACACTGGATATAACACGGTCAGGTATGGGTTTCGTTATTATTGACCAGATGGAGCGGGATATCCTGGTGAGGCCATCTGACTTCAATAAAGCATTTCATGGTGATAAGGTAAGTGTAAGGGTTACCCGTGAAGGTGGTAATCGCATCGAAGGCGCTGTTGTGGACGTGCTGGACAGAAAACAAATAGAGTTCATCGGTAAAATTGAAGTGACCCGTGACTTTGCTTTTTTTATCCCAGAGTCGGCCAAAAAGATGCCGGATTTTTATGTTCCGGTAGATAGCCTGAACAAAGCTAAAGACGGAGACAGGGTAGTGGTGAAGATGACCGGCTGGGGGAAAGAAGAAAAGAATCCTAAGGGTATTGTGATTAATATTCTTGACGACAGGGATACAAATGACATGGCGATGAAAGAAATTCTTGTGGAAAGTGGATTTCCGCTGGAATTTTCGGAAGACGCTCTAGAGGCAGCACAACGACAACCTGACATCATCAGTGCAAAAGATATCACGGGCAGAAAAGACATCAGGGATATACTAACGTTCACTATTGATCCTGTTGACGCAAGAGATTTTGACGACGCCATCAGCATACGAAAATTAAAAACAGGAATCTATGAAATTGGCGTGCACATTGCTGATGTGAGCCATTTTGTAACGCCGGGAAGTATACTTGACAAAGCAGCCTACGAGCGTGCTACGAGTGTTTACTTACCTGATCGTGTAAATCCCATGTTGCCCGAAAGAATATCAAACGAGCTTTGTTCATTGCGCCCAAATGAAGACAAATATACTTTCTCCGTTATTTTCCAGATAAGTAACAGAGCGGAGATAAAGCACAAATGGATTGGACGAACAGTAATACACAGTAACCACCGTTTCACTTACGAAGAAGTGCAAAAG
>JANMMA010000148.1:0-15129 GCA_031372815.1 Sphingobacteriales bacterium | reverse complement strand
GAACAGAGCAGCATTACGGATCGGATATATTTTTTAAAAAATATATCCGATCCGTAATGTGGTAATGTGGCAAATGTGGGTAGTGTGGAAGTACAAGGCGCAAATAGGATTTACAAATTCTTACTTTCACATTATCGCGGTATCGCAATATCACATTAATCGCAAAGCGATTTAATACGCCCTCCCAAACACGATTTACAAATTTATACTTTCACATTTCCCACAATTCCCAATTTCCAAATTATCGCATAAAAATGCTTCGGATTTTTATGCGATTTCCGTTTTCATTGATTTCGCAAGCCTATTCCTTTCGTTCTCGTCGAGAACCACTTTACGCATCCTGATATTCTTAGGAGTGACTTCAATACACTCATCCTGCTGAATATATTCCATACACTCTTCCAGTGTCATCATGATCTTTGGTGCAGCCTTTGATGCATCATCACTTCCGCTTGCACGGTGGTTGGTGAGTTTCTTAGGTTCTGTTGCATTCACTACAAGATCCCCTGGCTTAATGTGCTCAGCTATAATTTGGCCTGTATATACTTCATCTCCCGGATCAACAAAAAACCTTCCGCGATCCTGTAATTTATCAATCGAATAACCTGTAGTCCTTTCCTGGTTCTTAGACAACAAAACACCGTTGTTACGCCCTGGTATAGAACCTTTCCATGGTTTGTATTCAAGGAAACGGTGCGCCATCACTGCTTCGCCGGCTGTATTGGTGAGCATATTGCTACGCAACCCGATTAGGCCGCGTGATGGAATTTCAAATTCAAGGTGCTGCATCTCGCCTTTCGACTCCATAACCAGCATCTCCCCTTTACGCTGCGTTACCAGGTCAATCACTTTACCGCTGAAATCTCCAGGTACATCTACAACAAGGATTTCATAAGGCTCGTGCTTCTTGCCATCAATTTCCTTTACCAATACCTGTGGATTACCCACTGTAAGCTCATAACCTTCCCGGCGCATGGTTTCAACAAGAATACCGAGGTGCAAAATGCCCCTTCCATATACATTAAAACTATCCGCACTATCTGTATCTTCTACCTTCATCGCAAGATTCTTCTCTGTTTCTTTCATAAGCCTGTCGCGCAGGTGCCTTGATGTTACAAATTTTCCATCCCTTCCAAAAAATGGCGAGTTATTGATAGAAAAAAGCATACTCATCGTTGGCTCGTCTACACTGATCACCGCAAGTGCTTCCGGATTTTCGAGGTCAGCAATGGTATCTCCGATATTGAAACCTTCTATCCCCACTACGGCGCAAAGATCTCCTGCAATGACTTCTGTTACCTTACGCTTACCCATACCCTCAAACACATAGAGTTCTTTGATCTTCTGGCGTTTGATGGTACCATCTGCCTGCATTAGTGCAATATTCTGTCCTTCCCTGATCGTTCCCCTGGCCACTTTACCAATGGCTATCCTGCCAAGGAATGAAGAGTAGTCGAGCGAAGTGATCTGCATCTGCAGGTAACCCTGGCCGATATTGGGAGGTGGAACATGCGTGATAATACCTTCCAGCAATGGAAAAATATTGTCAATTTGTTCGTTTTTATCATTGAACCAACCGTTTTTTCCGCTTCCATAATAGGTAGGGAAATTCAGCTGCTCTTCAGTTGCATCGAGGTTAAAGAATAATTCGAAAACTGCATCGTGCACTTCATCAGGCCTGCAATTAGGCTTATCAACCTTATTGATCACTACAATTGGATGAAGATTAAGGTGGAGTGCTTTCTGCAACACAAAACGCGTTTGCGGCATCGGGCCTTCGAAAGCATCAACCAATAGGATCACACCATCGGCCATCTTTAATACACGTTCTACTTCACCGCCAAAGTCGGCGTGACCTGGTGTATCAATGACATTAATCTTTACACCATTATAAACAACGGCTGCATTCTTGCTGAAGATGGTAATTCCACGTTCACGTTCGAGGTCATTTGAATCCATGATCAATTCACCCGTGTCCTGGTTATCCCTGAATACCTTAGTGGCATGAAGGATTTTGTCCACCAATGTGGTCTTACCGTGGTCAACGTGTGCGATGATGGCTATATTTCTGATATCCATATTATAATTTTGATGCGCGCCCAAAATTACTTACTACGAATTGTGGACAAACGACTTAAAAAAATCGTCTCCAAATTCATCATAAATAACGCCTACGGGCGCGCAAAAGTACGATTTATCGTCGAGGGAGGCAAATGAAAGACCGTATTTCCATGGGTGAATTTGTTAAGGTGGCGCCTTAGCCAGCTTTTGCCCCACCGGTATGATGTAATTTCACCATTAATTAATCTGTTTTGCATGCTTATCCGCCATATTTTACCGGTTTTCTGCCTGTTTTTGATGTTTTCATGCCAATCCCCAGAGGCAGAAATAAAAGAGGTTCTGCACGATACAACGCTAGAAATAACGGACAGTTTTACCACCATTGCAGATTCCCTCAGGACGGCATTAAAAACCGAGGGTTCGCCTGAAGCACCTGACAGTAATTTCATCAACAAGAAAAAGAATAATGGAATTGATTTTTTTGCTTCCGGAACAGAGCCTTTCTGGTCACTGGATATGGATATGGTAAAAGACTTCTCTTTTCGGACAGCTGATAATTTTGTCCTGAATGCGCCTGCCACTTCTGCCATGCCATCAAAGAACAAAAATATTACCCGTTATCGTGCACAGGTGGAGTCGGGAGAAATCATCATAACCATTCAGAAAAAGGAATGTATCAATGCAATGTCAGGAGCGAAATCGCCTTATGAAGTGCACATTAAAGTGAAGCATGGCATCGATAAAGATTTTAGAGATTTTGCCGGATGCGGACAATATACATCAGCTTCAGCTAAACAATAATTGTTACTCACGACATGCGGGTCGCCTCCGAAAAACAAAAGATCTTACGATAACTGGTTGGATAAACTCAATTTCACTAAAATTCAACCATCGCTTTGATCACTCCATTGGCAGGATCATGCCATGAACTAAATTCCCTTCGCACATCGCTGAACCTTGTTCGATGCGATATCATTGACATTACGTCTATTTGTTTATTGAGTATGGCATCAATGACCTGGTCAAAGTCCTGTCTTGTAGCGTTGCGTGAACTCATCAATGTGGATTCGCGCTTGTGAAATTCGGGATGGCTAAAAACGATCTCTTCTTTTTGAAGGCCAATAAGCACATACCTCCCGCCGTGGCTGATGAAAGAAAAACCCAGGTTAATCGCTTCCTTGTTCCCTGTACAGTCGATCACCACATCCGGCATATCACCATTGGTAAGTTCACGGATTTCTTCCAATACATTTTTATGGGAAGGATGTATGATCTCATCTACATAACCATGTTGAATGGCAAATGCAAGCCTGCTGTCTGATACATCCATCGCCAGAACCTTTGCGCCATTAAGTTTTGCCATCATCATGGTGCCCAGTCCGATGGGCCCTGCACCAATGATGAGTACGGTTTCGTTTTCCTGCACTGCTGCAACCCTTATTCCATGAGCACCTATGGCAAGCGGTTCGATCAATGCCAGTTGCTCACCGTTGAGTCCGCCTGATTTGATCAGCGCCGTTTCCGAGACCGTGATATACTCCCTCATACCGCCGTCAATATGCACCCCGAAAACCTGCATGGAAACGCAACAATTTGTTTTTCCTTTCCGGCAGGCAATGCATAGTCCACAGGAAAAATATGGCATGATGGTTACGGCTTCACCATTGGCAAAATTAATGCTTCCGCTATTATCTTCTACCACGGCGGCGAGTTCATGACCCAGGATTCTTGGATAACTGAAATAAGGTTGGTTGCCTTCGAATGCGTGAAGATCAGTGCCGCAGATTCCCACATGGGTCACCCTGAGCAAAACTTCACCTTGTTTTGGCTGTGGCATAGGGTCATCACGATAGGTTAAATGCCTGGGCTGGTCACACACTAAAGATTGCATCTTAGGAATTATAGAAGGAAATTAACCAATATGGCGTAACCAACCAGCTTCAAATTTGGCGGTCAATTACAATTATTTTCTAATATACAAGTAGTGGATTCTACAACCAGTGAGGAAATGGTGACAGCTCATCTACCTTAATCCGTCTATCCCCTTTAATCTGCGCTTAGTCTATTTTTTAGTACTTTGCCCTGATAAACTTGCCTCTATGCGTTCAAAGATTGCCGGGATCGGTTACTACGTTCCTAAAAATGTTTTTACCAACCAGGACCTGACCAAATACATGGAGACCAGCGATGAGTGGATCCAGGAAAGAACCGGCATCAAAGAAAGACGCTACGCAGACAGAACTGGCGAAACCACCACTACCATGGGGGTGGAAGCCGCCACTATCGCAATCGAAAGAGCAGGTATCACTCCGCAGGATATAGATTTTATTGTATTCGCAACCCTGAGCCCCGACTACTATTTTCCAGGCTGCGGAGTATTGCTTCAGAGGGCGATGAAAATGAAAGAAGTTGGCGCCCTGGATGTCCGCAACCAGTGCAGTGGGTTCATTTATGCTATTAGTGTGGCCGACCAGTTTATTAAATCGGGCATGTATAAAAATATCCTTGTGGTGGGAAGTGAGAAGCATTCGTTTGGGATCGATTTCAGTACGCGTGGGAGGAATATCAGTGTCATATTTGGAGATGGCGCGGGTGCCGTAGTACTTCAACCTACCGATGACGTCAACCGTGGCATTTTAAGCACACACCTGCATAGTGATGGTGAGAGTGCTGAACTGCTCGCCATGTATAACCCGGGAACACATGCCAATCACTGGCAGGCAACAAAATACGCGGATTTCAAAGAAGCGGAAATAGGTGAAATGTTCATGAGCCATGACATGATCGATCACGCCCAGAACTTTCCGTATATGGACGGGCCTGCTGTGTTTAAAAAAGCAGCGATCAAATTTCCTGAAGTAATCGGTGAAGCGTTGTCTGCCAATAACCTAAAGCCATCGGACATTAACATGCTCATACCGCACCAGGCTAACCTTCGCATTTCTCAATACGTGCAACATAAACTTCAACTAACAGACGACCAGGTCTACAACAATATCCAGAAGTACGGCAACACTACAGCTGCATCCGTTCCTATAGCACTTTGCGAAGCGTGGGAAGAAGGCAGGATAAAAGAGGGCGACCTTGTTTGCCTTGCAGCCTTCGGGAGCGGCTTCACCTGGGCCAGTGCATTGCTAAGGTGGTAAATTATGATGTATAAAACTGGCACCTGACCATTATAAAAAATGATAGGGGATAATCATGAAAAGCGGAAAGGATTGTCATAAAAAATGCTATAAGATCATCATGAAAAATGCTTTAGATCATCATGGAAAGCGGTAAATGATCATCATGAAAATTTATCTTTTTGCTTTTTTATTTTTGTTCACGCAGGAAAAAGACGCCTGGCAAATTTGTGTAGGCACTAAAGTATTGTTGAGGACAGACGATGAAAAACCGGTTCAGACAATTTTCCTAAGCACATCAGACACCAGCGATTTGATTATCGACTATAAAGAATCTCCTTCCAACATTAAATGGAAAAGGACTTTTCTGCTCAGGGATAAAAACGATTCACTACTGGCGAATTATGATTTCAATTATTCAAAGGGCAGGTTCCGGTTGCCCATAAAATCAGTACAGCAATTCATCAAGCGTTTTGGCAAAATTAGTTTACTCACTGAACAACATCCGGCTGATGACCAAATGATGATCCGAAGTAAAATGCAGACCCTGGCTTACATCCAGCCTAAATAACTCATCTCTTTTTAAACGATGGACAAACTGATTTTTCTGATGAACCCTGTGTCTGGCACAAAAGATAAACAGCGGATAAAAAATACGATAAGCCATTACCTTGAACAGAAAAAACAGGCATTTGAATTTGTCTCTACCAACGCGGAAGGAGATTATCGCTTTCTTGAAGAAAAAATCTATGCTGAACATATTAGCACCGTAGTAATTATTGGCGGAGATGGGACCATCAGCCAGGTAACCAATGCGCTAAGGCATCTTACGATTGACTTTGGCGTTATTCCCAGCGGAAGTGGCAACGGGCTTGCACTTGCTGCGGGCATTTCCCGTAATCCATTACTTGCGCTCGATAATATCCTGACCGGCAAACCCTCACGCATAGACGCTTTTTTAATCAATGGACATTTCTCCTGTATGCTGAGCGGTATAGGCTTTGACGCAAAAGTAGCGCATGAGTTTTCAGCCATGAAAAAACGTGGCCTTTGGACCTATATCAAAGTCAGCATAGGAAATTTTTTTTCAGCCAAAGAATATCCTTTCCAATTACATATCGACGGTAAATCAATAGATACGGAAGCCTACTTTATCAGCGTTGCCAATAGCAATCAGTTCGGAAACAATTTCACCATTGCCCCTAAAGCAAGGATATCAGACGGATTGCTGGATGTTGTGGTGGTGCAGAAAATGAACAAACTCCAGGTGTTGTTATCGATTTTTTACCAGTTGAAATATGGAGATGTACAGGAAAGCATTTTCAAAAAAACGGGTATTTTATACTTTCAGTTAACAAAACTTGCGATATCCAACCCGGCTTTAGCACCACTTCATATTGACGGCGATCCTTATAAAACGTCTGAAAACTTTGATATCGAAATCATACCGTCTGCATTTTCCTTAATTCTTCAAACCGTACCACTTAACCCGCTCAAATGATTTTTTGTTATCGGCCGATAACAGCGCATCTGCAATGTCTATTTTTTCTTTTGTAGTAAGATGGAAGTTCAAAGCAGCAGCCTGGTTCTTTTTTGCCGGCACATAAATAAAACTGCATTTTTCAAAAGGAAAAGTGAAACGGTCATCGGCATAACTGATGATCTCTTCCTGGTAATAGTCCTGAATCTTCATCCAATTGAGTTGAATAACAGTAATGGGCTTTGTAAAAATTCCTGTTATACCGGAGTTGAGAACATTGGATTCCCAGTCACTATTTTTCCTGTCGCGGATCTGGATAAAAACGACCCCCGAAGTATTCTCAGTAATCCAGTCGTTAAAAACACTCAAAAAGCGTATTGACATTTCCTGCCCGAAATTATCCCTTATACCGGCATCCATAACATCAACTACCGGCCTGGTAGGCAGCCACACATTGGGCAATACATACGGAAAGGTTGCATTGATGCGCATTGCCGATAGTAGTCTGAGGTTATACGGATCCTGCCGCCTAAAAAAACTACAAAAGTCAATTGCATCTGGTTCTCCCAATACACCGCTTGTTGTATCAGGCCAGTTGCGCATCATATAACTCACGGGCTGTGTACTGATGAGCATTTTGCGACCATCGGACGACACCGTAGAACCATACATCATCAGTGGAATCCTGGCCTGTGTTTCATCATCCACATAATCACTTACCTGGTTATTGAGTATGAAAGATGTATTCTCATTAAGTTGTTCTTCGAAAGAATAGGCCCGGTCTTTTACATATTGATAAGGGCCAATTTTAAACCGTTGCGCCGGAGCAAATATATCACGGGTAACCATAGACGAAAACAGCGGATTCAGGAGATCCTTCGACATGTTCTCCGAATATTCTTTATTATACAGGTTAATATTCTTACCCCTTTGCTTTAACCGATACAGTTCGCGGAAATAAGTTGCTCCCAACATACCGCCAGAAGCGCCATTGATCAGGAAGGTCCGCCGCATCAGCGTACCGCCAGTGACGCTGTCGAGGTGTTGCAGCACATTCATCGCGAAGGTGGCTGATCTTGTACCTCCCCCACTGAAGTTCATGATGTACATATAAGGCTTTGCTTCTGTCTGTTTTGCCTTCCACCTGTTCATCACCTGTATCATCTGTTGTTTATCGGATTCCATTTTATCAATCGTGCACAGCAGCAGGATACTATCGCGGTTATATACAGGTCGCTGGTCTTCGTTGGTATAATTTAGGCCATAAGCTTTATTTCGTGGGTCGATGATATCATATCGAAAAAGCAGGTCGAGTATTACGATCATAATGATGAACACCGGGAAAGACCAGGTTTTCAGCCAGTATACAAGTGCCGCCGATGCAGCAATCAATATGGAAAACAAGATAAGGATGCCTGCAGCAGCAGGCAATTTAAAAAAATCAATATCCTGGAACATACCAATAAGGGCCAGAAAGAAGAACGCAAGGATGATGGATATCACCGCAGAAAAATGATGACGCCTAAACACAGTTTCAACAAATTCTGTTGAGTAATGCCCAATATCCCTGGGCTTTTTCAGCTTGAAACGGGTGTTATAAAACCATTCTACTTCCATCAATCCCTTTTCATGATGGTGTTTTCCGGCAATACCAAAGTGCCCGATATACTTATGGGGCTCCTGTATAATGGGATTCATTTTTCGCATCATGGTCTTTTCTGCACCAAAGAAATACGAAAGCGTAACAATACTCAGCAAGACAATCCCCAATATAAATCCGGCAATTAAGATCATGATCTCACCGATGGTCATCAGTTCACGAAAACGGTCGAAGTAAACTGCTTTATAACAATAGAAGAAGAGGAATAATAACGGAATGACCGAGTTATTCAAAAAATATTTAAGGAAGGGCTTTGAAGTAGTGGCCAAAAACTTAAAATGACGGCTATGCAGAATAAACGTTGCTATATGCCAGCTCATTATAAAAATGCCCATGGCCACGCCGATAATTGCCGTACTGACTACGTTTACATTACCGAGGTATTCAGGTGCCAGAAAAAGTGAATCGGCACCAAACGTGCTCATAAAACTGCCATTGATCGCACTGCCCAGGATGAACCAGAAGACCAGCAATATCTGGAATTTCCTTAAGTGCAGCATGAGCAACTGTACAGGAAAAGAATAATAAAATCCTTTAAGGAAAAGCTTCATATGGTAATTTAGAAACTAAAGACCAGATTATTTATGCCCTGGCCGGTATTACATATTTTTTCAGAAACCATCCGAAGCCAAAGAAGTCTAATGAATTGTTACTGCCCGGTTACGCCTAAGCAGAAACATAAGCCACACTAACGAAAGTAAAAGAAGCATGGCAACGAACTGGTGACTCACCCCAAGCCATAAGAGCTTTACATGGTCAGGTGAATAAACCACCGTGAAAATGCCAAGGCTTACCTGCAGCAACACCAGTACAACAGGAATGGCACGGGTCTTCCTGAATAACGCGGTCGACGGAAGTTTTAGTGCCCTGCCCCACCAGATAAAGATGAGTATGGTGATTATGTAAGCCAACAGCCGGTGAATGAATTGAACGGAGATGGGATTATCTATAAAGTCGCCAACTTTACTACCCATACCCGAGGGTAAAATCATACCATTGATCAGGGGCCAGGTGGGCGCAAATGTTGCTGCTTTCAGGCCCGCCATAAAAGCTCCGTAAACCAGTTGAAGGATTAGCAATACCAGCACTACTGTATTAAGGCGGCTAAGTGAGGGCAAGTGTATTCTCTGTTCGTCGGCAATGAGAAAACGCAGTGCAAACCAGAACACATAACATAGCAAACCGAGTGCGGCGATAAAATGAATGGCGAGCCGGATATGGTTTACATAAAGGTTCTCTTCATTGAGTCCGCTTTTCACCATTATCCACCCAAGTGCCCCCTGCAATGCGCCTAAAAGAAATAGCAGCACCATCGGCAACACCATCTCTTTCTTAAATTGTTTTTTTACCAGGAAATACACAAAGCCTATGGCAAAAACCACACCCATAAACCTGGCCCACATGCGGTGAAACCACTCCCAGAAATAAATGAACTTGAAATCGCTCAGTGTAAACTCAAAATTGATGTGCTTGTACTGACCGATCTGTTTGTATTGATCGAAGGCGGCGTTCCACTCGCGATCATTCATCGGTGGAACAGCGCCCAGCAGTGGTTTCCATTCTGTGATCGACAAACCCGAGCCGGTAAGCCGGGTAATTCCGCCCAGCAACACCTGGATCATGATCATCACAACTCCGATCATCAGCCAGATGGCCACTGCGGAGCTTTCTTTTCTCCATTTCATTGACCGCAAAGTTAATACAGGATTATTGTTGTTGCGATGTTGTTTAAACATAGTAGGAGGATCCACCATAGCATTTGTACGAAGTTGGTTGCATGATGTCCGAAGAATGATTTTTCGCACATCAGTTGTTTCATAATAAGTTCTGATTATTTTTGGCGCGATGCTGAAATGTTATCACCAAAACAGACTGACAGAGGCTGGTTGTGATGAAGCCGGAAGAGGCTGCCTTGCTGGTCCCGTCTTTGCCGCCGCTGTGATCCTTCCAAAACGATTTAAGCATCCATTGCTTAATGATTCCAAACTGATGCATGAAGAAGTACGCTATGAACTTCGTGAAGTGATCCGCGAAAAAGCCATTGCCTGGGCTGTAGCGAGTGTGGACCATGAGGAGATCGACCGCATCAATATTCTTAGAGCTTCCCTGAAAGCAATGCATCTGGCACTTGATCAATTGTCGATCAGGCCGCAGTATATCCTGGTGGATGGTAACATTTTCACCCAATACGCCGAGATCCCGCACAAGTGTATGATCAAAGGCGACGGAACCTATTTTTCTATTGCTGCAGCAAGTGTACTGGCGAAAACCTATCGCGATGATTTTATGAAATCTTTACATGATCAGTATCCTGCCTACGGATGGAATACCAATAAGGGCTACGGAACTGAATTTCATCGCACCGCCATCCAGCAAACCGGTTACAGTCCTTTCCATCGCAGATCATTCCATCTACATTCGCTCAATAATTTCGACCAATTATCGTTAAATTTACCGCATGGAGACTTCAACTTTATCCAGCCCGTTAACGGCTAAAGATTTTCAAACAGATCAGGAAGTAAGATGGTGCCCTGGTTGTGGTGATTACTCGATACTTGCGCAGGTTCAAAAAGTAATGCCGGCTCTCGGCATACCCCGCGAAAACATAGTTATCGTATCCGGAATTGGTTGCAGCAGCCGTTTCCCCTACTATATGAATACTTATGGTATGCACTCGATCCATGGAAGGGCTACGGCCATTGCCAGTGGATTAAAGGCAACCAGGCCTGAACTTAGTGTCTGGATTGTGACAGGTGACGGCGATAGCCTGAGCATCGGTGGTAACCATACCATCCATATTTTAAGAAGAAATTTTGACGTCAATATCCTGTTGTTCAATAACCAGATCTATGGACTGACCAAGGGCCAGTATTCACCAACTTCCGAAGAAAACAAGGTCACCAAATCAACTCCTTTCGGAAGCATCGACCACCCTTTTAACCCCTTAGCGCTTGCTATGGGCGCTGATGCTACGTTTATTGCAAGGAGCATGGATCGTGACCCCAAGCATATGCAGGAAATGCTTACCCGCAGCTACCAGCATAAAGGATCTTCTTTTCTGGAGATCTACCAGAATTGCAACATTTTTAATGATGGCGCCTTTGAAGTATTCACGGAAAAAGGTTCCAAGCCAGAAGAAACCCTGATGCTTGAGCAGGGCAAACCACTGATTTTTGGCACTAATAAAGATAAAGGCATAAAACTCGATGGCTTCAGGCCTATAGTGATTGACCTGAGTAACGGATTTACGGCTGATGATTGCTGGGTCCATGATGATAAAGATTTCTACAAGGCCCAGATCCTGGTAAGAATGTTCGACAACCCACAGAACCTCCACCACCTTCCCAGGCCTTTTGGGGTTTTCTTCGAAACCACCAGGCCTTGTTATGAAGAACAACTGAATAGCCAGGTCCAGCATGTCATGCAAACCAAAGGAAAAGGCAATCTTGATAAACTGCTCCGGGGCAATGAAGTCTGGAGTATCATATAATCAAACGATCTTATTGATAGCGTCCCGCAGAAATGCGGGACTTTTTTTATCACCAAAACTGCGCCTGCAGGCAGCAATTACCAATTGCGGATTGCGGATTACGAATTTTGAATAAGTATGAGGTACATTTAAAAGCAACTATCCGTTGGAGTTGGGCAATTCGCAATCCGCAATTCGTAATGCGCAATCCGTAATTCCGGTACAGCCGGGCAAAAAAATGCCGACGATAGAAATCGTCGGCCTGTGCTTACCTCTGAAACCACAAAAAGAAAAGTTCCCGCTTTCGCACTACTTCACTCCAAAATGAGCTGTAAATAGAAATTGTGTCGGGTGGTCAGAGTTAGGGATTCAGGATAGCACAAAAAGGTATATTAAGTAATAATGATAATGATTGTAAACTCAGGTTGGCGCTGGTGATCGAATGGGATTGGATGAGCGAGGACTGGATGGTCTGTGGTGAACAAAAAGAATCAGAATAATTGCTTTTTGTTTCTCAGGAGATGGTAAAAGTAATCACTGGATATTGAATAGTCAAGCATTTTGGTAAAAATATATATAGCTTTTGAACAATAAATTTTAATACCCAAGTAAAGAGATGATTATCAGCTATAATTGGTAACATTAGGAATCAAAATAATTTATGCTGCTTTCGGTTCACCCTAAGAATCCACAGGAAAAAAATATCAACACCATCGTTAAGTGCTTATCAGAAGGCGGTATTATCATATATCCGACAGATACGGTTTATGGATTTGGCTGTGACATTTTTCATCCTAAGGCTGTCGAAAAAATCTGCCGCATTAAAAAAATCGATCCCTCAAAGGCTAACCTGTCTTTTATCTGCCACGACCTCAGCGACTTAGCCCGTTATGCCAAATCTGTCCCTACATCTACTTTCCGATTACTAAAAAGCCATATACCGGGCCCCTTCACTTTCATTCTTCCGGCAAGTAAAGAAGTGCCTAAGATCATCAGGAGCAGGAAGGATACCATCGGGCTTCGGGTACCCGACAACGTGATAGCCCAGGAAATCATTAAGACGCTCAGCCATCCTATTTTATCCTCATCGCTCCCGGGGGATATGGTTGAGGAATATACAGATCCTGAAACGATCTATGAGATATTTAGTAAGCAGGTAGACATCGTGGTGGATGGCGGTATAGGAGGTATGGAATACTCGACTATCGTTGATCTCACTACAGACGAGCCTGTAATCACCAGGCAGGGAAAGGGCCAGTTGTAATCCTCTATTTCTCCGCAGTCCTTTTAGAAACGCCGTTTTCACTTATCGCCTCAATACTGAAATAGTACTTCTGCTCTTTATCCATTCCTTTGAAGTAGTATTCGTTTGCGCCGTGCACCATAATGCAGCCGTACATTTTATCTGGCGCCGTGCCAAAATAGATATTGTAGGCATAGGCATTATCAACAGGCGACCATTTCAACCAGGCGCTTCGTTTGTCCTTTTCTGTTAGTAATACAATAAATTGTTTTACAGTGTCTGGCTTTTGCCCTTTCCCATTACCAAAAATCCTTAGCCCGCTAATAGCAAATTTACCCGCCGCCATGTGGATGTTAACCATTTTAATATATCGCGCTTCAACGGGCCTGGTAAGCTCAATATAATCATGAGGGACATCTGTTTTGTTCTTGCTCTTATCAGCCAGGACGGACCATTTCTTTCCGTCCAGGGAATGGTATAAAATGTATTGATGATAAATACTGTCTGCCTTGCCTAAAATGTTTGCGTCCTGGTCTGCATAGTTAATCTGTATCGCTTTTACTGTGCTTACCTCACCAAGGTCAGTCTGGATGTATTCACCTTTGTTGGAAGTTTTTGCACTCCAATAAGTCTTGATGCTCTCATCGACCGCATAGTTTGGTTCATATCCTCCCAATGTGCTCGACACCATAACAGGCTTTCCATAATTCAACAGCATCCAGCCGGTAAACATAGAAAATGGATCATCATTTTTCCCGCTCGGTAGATAGTGAGGGTAGTCGCCAAAGACTGTGTTGGTATAAAGCACGCCATCTTTATCGAATGCCGTGGGCCATAATCCAAGCCTTCTTTCAAAACTATTTTTAACGTTGACTACGATGGTTGAAATATGCCACCAATTCTTCCAATTATCCTGGAAAGTAGCTCCATGTCCGGCACCTCGAGCAAATCCACCCGGCTTATAGCTAAAAGGATTATGGGACTGTGGCTTAAAAGGCCCGAGGGGACCATCACCCACTTCTACCCCATCGGCATAACCACTAAATTCAGTACCGGGAGCGCCATATTGCAGGTAGTATTTACCGTTATACTTATTCACCCATGCCCCTTCCACAAAGGGCTCCAGGAAAGTATTATCGTTGTATTCCCCAAATCTCTGCCATCCAAACCGCTCATCATTGAGATGAAATATCTCCTTTTTTGTACCAATGGGCTTGAAGGTTTTCCGGTCTATCTCAATTCCGTATAAAGGATAGAAATTACTGCTTCCCCAGTAACAGTATAAGCGGTTGTCATCATCCAACAAAAATGCCGGATCCCATGCGCCTACTTCAAAAGAATCGACAGCTTCCTTCCATTCATCTTTGCGGGGATTGGTACTCATCCATATGGGGAAGTTTTTTTCATGCGTTGAACCGATAACCAGGAGCGTATCGCCCATTGCAAACACTGCCGGGGCACAAAGTTCATCGTATACTTTGTGCCAGGGTTTCAGGAATCGTCTTGGAACAAAGTTCCATTTCGACAAGTCCTTGCTCCACCAATAGCCCCATTGGTTCGTAGAGAACAAATAATAATCACCTTTAAAATTCACGATCACAGGGTCCGCCGTAGCGCGATGATTACCCCACTCCGAAAAATTTGGGATAGGTGTAAAACCATAATCAAGGTTGATAGGATTACAATAGGTTTTCTGCGTTTGCGCGTTGCCGGTAGCGAAAGAGAAAATTAATATCAGGGATAGGGCGACGGAAAATTTGAATATTTGAATTTGTGAACTGTTGAAAATTTTAACCATCATACCTTTAAATTAATTCGTTAATTCGTCAATCCGATAATCCGCCAATTCGTAAATCCGCCAATTCGCAATTCGCAATGGCCGAAGGCGCCAATCCGCTACTCCACTACAGGTATTGCATGGTCTTTCTGCATGCTGCGGTATGCGAGAACTGCACTGATCATCAGGAAAATTGCCCCCATGATAAATGGTGCACCGGGAAAATGTACGTGTCCGGGTTTGGTATAATATGCAAATAGGTTGGTCATTAATAGTGGCCCAACAATAGATGTTGCACTCATCATGCTGGTAAG
>JANMMA010000123.1:0-20971 GCA_031372815.1 Sphingobacteriales bacterium | reverse complement strand
GATTTTTCCCTTAAGCTTATGCCGTGCTTGA
Organism: Sphingobacteriales bacterium; assembly: GCA_031372815.1. Taxonomy (GTDB): domain Bacteria; phylum Bacteroidota; class Bacteroidia; order Chitinophagales; family Chitinophagaceae; genus Pollutibacter. Next base: position 20,940 of record JANMMA010000123.1, on the reverse strand, counting down.
AAGCATTTTCAATAAATGGAATGAGCAGCATTGGAGTGATCTGAAGGTTATTAACAGTTTCGTCAATGGTTGTTTGGATAATAATATTCGGAGAAGATTGAGTCCTCAGTTTCTGAAGACTGATATAGTTATTGATATAATCGATTTCCCGGTTTAACGTAATCTTATCCTGCATATTTTCCTCCAACATAAAGCGCATCATATCTCCAAGCTTCTGGATGCCTTCACTGGTTCTTTCTGCATTCTCCTGTAATGATGTACCGTAGAGTGTATTGAGCGCATTGAATAAAAAATGCGGATTGATCTGGCTCTTTAATGAATCAAGTGTTGCGGAAGATTTACCTAATGCAGTTTTGAGCGTTGTCAATTCATTGTTAATGGACATACGTTGGCGATAGACAAACCACGACAACGGAGCTGTGAAAAATATTTGAAAAACGGCATTGATACTGTTCACAGCAATAACACTATCGGGCCCGTCCGTAAATAATCCGATAACAATCAGCGAGACGGGTAATAAGGTAAGCAGGAGAATTAGGAAAAGGTGAGACAGGTAAACGAGAAATTTTCTCTTCCGGTGTTGAACATTTGGTATCAGTGTATGCAGCGAGAACCAATAAAGTCCGATGGAAATCGGTATTACAATACCATATACGGAAAGTAATTCTTTTGGAGCGTTGGAGATGAGCATAAGAAAGAACGTGAACATCCAAAGAATGAAAGCTATGATCCCTTCTTTGGTAATCGCCTGATATTTTTCCTGTAGATTGTCCAAGTGGGTAAACAGGTATTCTGCCGTGCTCTTGATCACGCAATAAAAGGCGAATATCAGCATCAGCCAGGCAGCAAATGTGGCGTTGGATGAGGAAACCATATTGTTCACTTCCTCCGTTCTGTATTCAGCAAAGAGGTAGGCTTTCAACCATGTATCAGTTACACCGCACACAATACCTATGATCGCGAAAACCAGCAGGAACAATATACTGTTCACCAGCAGGTTTTTTTTGCCGATCATTTTAGGAACCAGGTAGAATGTCAGGATCAGGTAACCCCCATAGAAAAAAGTATTCCTAAAGAACATTGGAACCAGGTAGTAAGTATAGTAATTGTATTTTAGGTTATGCTCTCCAAACAAGAATGCGTTTGGGCCCCAGCCGGGCGACATACCCTGCCGCGCAGCACCGGACACCAGCATGAATATGGACAACACATAAAGTATGGTGGCACCCCAAAATTCAATTTTGTTGATGTCGAACGGTAATGCGACACGATTTTTGTCAAAGTCAGGACTCATTTCTAATTCTTCCGTCATATATGGATCTGTTATGCCGCAATATTATCCTGCCGCGGGGAGGGGATGATTTTAATGTTACAAAACAAGCGAAAAATGTGACGAATTGCAGCGAATCGTAAAATCGCTGGAAAAAAGTATTCTCTCCAGCAGTTGATTGGAGCAGATCACGTCATCGATTGTCAATTGACTATCTAACTATCGATTCCAGCTCTGTGGCAAGTATTTCAGCAACCTTTTCCGCGCCTTCATTGGTGAAGTGTATAAAGTCGTAGTAGTATTCGGAGTTTTTTGGCATTTTCCGTGCAAGGTCAATTACCCTGATCCGCGTTGAATCATTTCTCAGGACATCATTATACTGTTCCAATATTTTTTCCTGCAACAGGGAATTGTCCTTATCATTTTTATTGATCCATTTATCTTTCATTTCGATCCCCGTTGCGGAATCTTTAAAGGCACCAAACAACGATGGCTGGGTCAGAAAGACAGGCATTATGCCTGCATCCTCGCAGATCCTGATAATAGAATCGGTCCTTAACTTATAGCCATTTAAAAAAGTTTGTTGCCGTTGTAATCTTAAAGTAAAAATACTATCGGGCTGCGGGTTGTCGATCAGTTTTTTAACATCAATATCCTGGTGGTATAACCCTTTTTTGTAAGCGATACTGACCTGGTAAATTTGAAAGGCCGTCCGTCCCAGTTCGGAGTAGTTAAGCAGCGATTTAAGGAAAGACTTTACTGATCGGGTATGAATTTTCTTTTCCGTCATTTCATCAAATTCAACAGACTGATTGGTTTCGGTATCATTGATGCCCATCAAAAAAATGACAACATCCGGCTTCAATGGGATAATGTGATCCCTAAGCATCAGCAAGTGGCCGAAACTTGAATGACCGTCTATGCCCGCATTATTCACCCATAGTTTGGGATGGGCCGACTGTAATATTTTGCCAAGCAGGAAGGGCCAGGTGCAACTGTCTGACAGAAATGTACATGCTGTGGTACTTCCGCCGATAGTAATTATCGAAAAATATCCAGGCGTTGTTGGCTTTTCAGGGCCGCGAAAACCAAGCGAATTGCGGGAATAATGAATGGTTTTGTCCAGCCTTGAAATCCATGGGTTGTCGAACGTTTTAGTAATATTAGCCGGGATAACCAGTTTTCCTTTCTGCAAGGCAAAAGGAAAAGGGTTATATATCCTGAGAATGATTTCGCACAGCAAAAGGGCCAGACAAAGGCCGAATAAAATGGCTTTTAAATTATTCCAAATGTTTCGGTTAAACATTATTTTTCAGCTTGTCCCTAACTGTATCGGATACACGAAGACCCAGGGCTATTGCGGTGAGGGTTGGATTAGCGGCACCTCCGGTAACAAAGCAGGATGATCCGCCAATATAAAGATTGCCAATAGAATGGATCTTGCAGGTAGCGTCAACCACACCGGTTTTAGGGTCATCGCTCATTCTTGTTGTGCCCATATGGTGCCATCCTGCTCCCGTCGATTTCGGCCAGGTAAAGTCTTTCTCGTCGTGCAGGTATTCCATCATCCTGACCCTTCCAATACCCGCTAAACCAGCCTGTTCGCCGATGATCTTATAAAGCGTCCTGATGCTGTATTTGTCCAATGGTGACAGCTGCCAATTCAAAGCAGCCCTTGGAACGCCGAGTTCATCTTTTTCTTCGGCGAGGGTCACGCGGCAGTCAGGATGCGGTGCCTGTTCAATGCGGGTGAACAATTCAAAAGATTTATAGATATCCTTGGTAAGCCTCATGATGAGTTTATCCATTTTTGTGACTTCGTGGGATTTCTCCAGGTTCTTCATGGCTTCCCGCGGATCTTTTTTATTCCAGCTTTGGATATTGGGTTCCTGTTGTTTAGCAATTTCAAGCGGACTTAAAGAAGCCGTTCCATTCAGGATCTTGTATTCCTGTTGCTTTTCCGCTGTAACAGCAAGCTCTGCCCGCACTTTTGGCGGATATAACTTATACAGGTTCAGCGGATCAGCATGATTAAGATATATCTCTGCGGATTTGATTTCAAGGTGCTCCATGAAATAGCGTCCCACCAGGTCATTCTTGTTACCCAGCCCTTTGGCAGATTGTGTATTTGCAGCCAACAGTAAGCGCGCATTTTGTATGGAACAGCAGGCCATAATGAAATACTTTGCTTTTACCTGCTGTTTTTTGCCCGAGAAATTCGTGACGGTGACACCGGTGATTTCAGATATAGCTTCGTTTGCCCTGATGTCCACCACATTTGCGAAAGTGTATAAATGGATATTCTTCGCGTTTACAATGGTCGACTTGTACCGGTCGCCAAATCGGGTAGGCGGACTAAACTGCCACATCTTGTTCCATATCACGTTATTTTCAAATGGTAATGGATTGAGGTCCTTAGTATGTTTCTGCCAATATTCGAGGCTGTATTCATATGGGCCGATCTCAACAGTTTTCTGCGCCCTGGCGTAATAAGGATCCAGCGTATTTTTTGTGATGGGCCATCCGCTGTTGGGTATCCAGTCGCGTTTTGTAAAGTCAATAGGATCGAGAGGGGTACACATACCGCCCCAATGACCGGATGTTCCACCGAAATAATGCAGCCTGGCCGACTTCAACGGATAATATTGTTGCCCGGTTGTTTTTCCGGCATAAAGGTCCTGCACCTTATCATCATATTCAAACCCACCACCTTCCAACAGAATCACTTTATACGGTGAGTCTATGAGGTCCAGTGCCATGCTTATCCCAACTGGGCCGGCTCCGATAATACATATATCGCCTTCAATAAGGGCATCATGATCTAGCTTTCTTGCGTCGATGTGCATGGTTATAAATTATGCGCTGGTAAGTGAATAAAGAGCGCACTGCCTGGCTTCCGTCAGGGACAATACCCAGCCTTTCAGGATCACCGTGTTTGCGTTTTTAAAATCCGCAACAATTTTTTTATCCAGAAAAACTGCTAAGGCTTCTGTATCTGTGGAGGACGACATTTCTTTGCCATCTGTGTTTGACAGTAAAAGGTCCTGAAGCCTGGAGGACTTATTTTCTGATGGATGATTCTGGATATATGCTTGTCCAAGTTCACATATCGTTTTTTCATCACAAATGCTGGAGAGTGTCCCTGGAAATTGCAACACATTATCCGGGTTGGCGCGACAATGTATCTGGGGCACGGTTACCGCAACGGCACCAACGGCCGAAAGCTGAATAAATGTTCTTCTATCCATAGTTTCCTTTTGCTGTCCTTAACGGGTTTTTTCGAAGTTATGTATAAAGTTAACCGTAATATCTCAATGATCAGGTAGGCCGTGCAGGTGTTGATACCCTAATAGTTTAATGAAATTAAACGGGGCCGGTGTTGAAACCATAATATTACGGATTAGAAACTCCCCCATGAAAATCAACGAATGATGACAATTATGTGAATTTTTTTTTGCCATTCAGATATTTATCGTAATATTGCGATTAATAATTTATAGCGATATGGGGACTACCAAAACGGGGGAGTATTCAGTGAAAGACAACAAGCTGGCAAACTATGCCAATAATTTTATGACAACACACGATCAATTGAAAGAACTGGTAAAAGAAAAATATGGCCAGATTGCCCTCCAGGATAAAGCCACCAATGAATCATCCTGCTGTGGAGCCGGTGGGTGTACAACAGAAGTGTACAACATCATGAGTGAGGACTATACTGCAATGGAAGGTTATAACCCCGATGCGGACCTCGGACTGGGATGTGGTTTGCCCACGCAATTTGCCAAAATCAAAGAAGGTGATACCGTAATCGACCTCGGATCCGGTGCGGGAAACGACTGTTTTATTGCACGTCACGAAACCGGTGAAAAAGGAAAAGTGATCGGTATAGATTTCACTCCTGCAATGGTGGCAAAAGCCAGGGAGAATGCAGATAAGCGTGGATTTAATAATGTTGAATTCAGGCAGGGCGATATCGAACAAATGCCAGTTGCGGGCAATACTGCTGATGTTGTGGTAAGTAATTGTGTGCTTAACCTCGTTCCTGATAAACTTGCTGTGCTTAGGGATATATTCAGGGTACTCAAACCTGGTGGACATTTTAGCATTTCAGACATTGTTCTCCGCGGAGAATTACCCGAAGCCCTTAGAAAGGACGCTGAAATGTATGCCGGTTGCGTTGCCGGAGCTATCCAAAAAGATGTTTATATGGAGATGATCAATATCGCAGGATTTAAAAACATCATCATACAAAAAGAAAAAGCGATTCATATCCCTGATGACATCCTGAGTAATTACCTGGATGAGAAATCCATGAACGATTTCCGCAATGGTGCCACTGGAATATTCAGCGTTACGGTATATGGGGAAAAATCTGTCGAGTGCTGTCCTCCTGGATCGGGATGTTGCTGATGAAAACACACGTGGTTGTTAGGAAAATAAGATAAACCCCTTGGCAGAGTAGGATACGCATTTAGCAATGCATTAATCGCTGGGTAAATCCGTTTCAATCATAAATCCGCTCTATAGCATCACGGTATTTTTCCATGATCACTTTGCGTTTGAGTTTTAGTGTTGGTGTCAGTTCGCCGCCTTCAATAGTCCACTCTGCATCGAGAAGTTCAAATTTTTTGATCTGCTCCACATGATTAAAACATGTGTTGAATTCTTCCACGATGCCTTTGTACAATTCAATGACTTTGGGGTCACGGATTAGTTGGGATGGACTGACACCATTTTTAATTTGGTGTTGACTACACCATTCTTTTAGGTTGGTGATGTTAGGAACGATCAATGCGCCTGCAAATTTTCTTTCTGAACCAACCACCATCATCTGCTCAATGAAAGCGGACTCCTTCATCTTATTTTCAATAGGCTGGGGTGCAACATATTTTCCGCCACTGGTTTTAAAGATCTCCTTTTTACGGTCGGTTATTTTCAGGAATTTATGATCTACCCAAACACCAATGTCGCCCGTATGAAACCATCCTTCCTGGTCAACGACCTGGCCCGTAAGTTCAGGTTGCTTATAATAACCCATCATTACATTTTCGCCTTTACAGCAGATCTCTCCGTCTTCAGCAAGTTTCACTTCAACGCCTTTGATCACTGGTCCGATGGTTCCAAACCTACGGTTATCGCTGTCAAAGCGATTGACACTGATCACCGGCGAAGTTTCCGTTAATCCATATCCTTCCATGATCACAATTTTCGCAGCCGTAAATACCCTCAGCAGCCTCACCTGGCAGGCAGCAGCACCCGTTACAATGGCTTTCACATTGCCGCCGAGCCCCTCTCTCCATTTGGAAAAAACAAGTTTGTTGGCCAGGGAAAGTTGAAAATTGTACCAGGGCCCCAAATCTTTGGTCATATCATACCGATCGCCGAGGTCAACAGCCCAGAAAAAAAGTTTTCTTTTTACGCCTGTCAGCTCCCGGCCTTTCGCAATGATCCTATCGTACACTTTTTCTAACAGGCGTGGAACCGTAGAGAATACAGTAGGCTGAACTTCTTTCAGATTGTCGCCAATTTTATCCAGGCTTTCAGCATAATAGATGGAACAACCATAGAATAAATAAATATAGGTTACCATTTTTTCGAAAATATGGTTGAGCGGAAGGAAACTTAATGCCCTGTCAGTTTTTGGGTTTACGATAGGCTTAAATACTTCTTCCACATTCATCACATTGCTCAGGATATTTTTATGGCTAAGCATTACGCCTTTTGGTGTTCCCGTAGTTCCTGACGTATAAATAATGGTGGCCAGGTCTTCGTACTGGATGGCATCCCGGACTTTGTTCAACAGGATAAAGTCTTCTGGCGTTGCTTTATTCAGAATGTCTTTCCAGTGCAGTGATTGCTGTATGTAATCAAACGTAAAAACGGCTTTAACCTCAGGAACTTTATGCCTGATCGATTGCATTTTTTCAAACAGTTCCTTATCACTGACAAAAACCAGCTTTACGGCAGCATCGTTTAATACAAATTCAAGTTCACTTACATTGATGGTAGGGTAGATGGGTACCAGTACGGCACCGGCCTGTTGTACGGCCAGGTCAAGAAACATCCATTCCGGCCTGTTATTGCTGATGACGGCGATCTTGTCGCGGCGCTCTATACTCATGTCATTCGGGCCGATCTTAAGGTGTAGAAGTCCGGCAGCAAACTTATCAACAATGGTCTTAACTTCCTGAGTGCTGTATTTTTTCCAGATGCCGCCTTCTTCTTTCGCGGCGAACATATCCTCTTTGGGTATATTGGCTAACTGGTATTCGATGCAGTCGAACAATCGCGTAGGTTTCATAATTACAATCGTTGAAACAGGACCATTAGCAGTCCGGACAGGAAGTTAAAAAAAATTGGCGAGAGAAAGCACTTCAGTCTTCAGGGTAGTCAGATTAGTTATCATGCTACCCTGGCTGTGCTGACATTTCATTTCAATATTTGTCTGGTTGTACTATCTATTAATTATCATGCTGCCCTGGCTGAGTTGCCATTCCATTTCGGTATTTGTCTGGTTGTACTATATTAATTATAATGCTGCCCTGGCGGCATCCTGAAGACCCTGTTCTTTTGATAATAGGTAAAATCAGTCATTTTCTTTTGGTTATTGCTCATCCATTGCTGGAATTGAACGATATCATTCACGGGGCCAAATAGCCACTGGTTATAAGCTTCGAAATAACCATCACGGATCATGAATTGCAGTTGCTCAAATAAGCGGAACGGGTATTTTTCTGCTGAATTTTCAAACCAGTCCAACAAGAACCTCGTCCTGATAATAGTCAATGATTCTGTATTGATGCCTTTAGAAAGCTGGTCCGACTGTTTCCTCAACCCGGCCAGTACCGCCGTTTCAAAGCCATTTGATTTTTTACCTTCCGGTTCGGGCGCTGCGAGATAAAACTGTTTGTAGGCCTTCAGCAGATAGTCTTTCATTTCTGCGGTCTTTACAGAATAGCTTTCCAGGTTCACGAATATCTCACCATATAAAATGGTGCGTACAATATTCATTTTGTTGAAAGCATAAAATTTTGCGGCGTGATAATAGTTGCCTGAGTAGGATGGATCTACATCAATACCTGTTTCCCATTGTTCCAAGGCTTCAGACCGCTGCTCATCGGTTAGCAAAATCTCTCCATATTCAAAACGTAATGCGCCACTGTTGGGAAATTTTTTTATGGCTTTTTTATAGAGCTTAAGGCATTCCTTTTTATCATTCATGCCTTTATAAATGTTTCCGGCAATCTGAAAACTTTGCACGTCCACATCATCCCTTTCCAATAAGGGCATGATTACGGAACCTGCCTGGTTGTAATCTCCCGAAAGAAAATAATTCATGGCGATATCTTTCTGAATTCCGGGATCATTTTGCTTTAACGACGCTGCCCTGTTAAGCACCAGTATAGCATTGGTGTAATCACCCTGCCGGGTAAACGTTTTCGCAGTTTCCTGGAGTTTCAGGACGTCATCCTGTGCAAAAACAGTGAAAGAATACAGGCATATAAATAAGGAAAAAAATAATCTCATGATGATGCTTTAGCCATTCAGTAAATAAGGTGAGTGAGCAATCCATCCCGCAATTTTGGTTCAAACCAGGTGCTCTTCGGTGGCATAACATTTCCGCTATCGGCGATGTCAAAAAGTTGCTGGATGCTGACTGGATAAAGACTGAAAGCAGCAGCCATTTCTTCTGAATTGACCCTTTTTTCCAGCTCTTTCAATCCGCGAATTCCGCCCACAAAATCAAGTCGTTTGTCTGTTCGCTGGTCTTTAATACCTAATAATTTGTTCAATATGTTGTTAGACAAAATAGTTACGTCCAGCACGCCAATAGGGTCATTGGTCCAGGCGCCGGGTCTTGCCGTTAGGATGAACCATTGTCCCTTACAGTAAAAGCCAAACTCATGAAGTTCTGTAGGTGCAACGGGTTCATTACTCAGCGTGATCATAAAATCATCCATCAGCGCACTTATAAATTCTTCAGGCGTGTAACCGTTAAGGTCTTTAACCACGCGGTTATAATCCATGATGTATAACTGATTCGAAGGAAACAACGTGGTCAGGAACCATGATGCAGCTGCTGGGGCAGTTTTACCCAGCGAAGCCCTGACTTTAGCGGCACTGGCTGCACGGTGGTGACCATCGGCGATATATGTATGTTGAATTTTAGTAGCAAACAAAGAGGTGATTTGTTGGAGGGCATCGGGCTCATCTACCATCCAGATAACATGCTGTACGTGATCGTCTGCCTTAAAAGAGTACAACGGTTCATGGGATGCTTTCCATCCATCTATTAATGTATCAACGTCCTTGTCTTGTTTATACGCGAGAAATACATTACCGGTTTGTGCGCCCGTTATAGTGATATGGCTAATCCTGTCATTTTCCTTTTCAGGCCGGGTGAATTCATGTTTTTTTATAATATCTTTTTCATAGTCGTCAACAGAAGACACACAAACCAGTCCGGTTTGTTTTCTATTGCCCATTTGCAATTGGTATATATAGTAACACGGTTTCTCTTCTTTTAGCAGAATTCCTTTTGACAACAAACTCTCGAGGTTTTCTTTAGCTTTATCATAAACAAGCCTGGAATATACATGTACGTCTGGTGGAAGATCGATCTCCGATTTTGTAACGTGCAAAAATGAATGTGCATTTTCTTTGACTTCTTTCCTTGCTTCATCGCTGCTTAAAACATCGTAAGGTTTTGAAGCTACTAGAGCAGCCATTCCGGGGGCAGGTCGAATGGCTTTAAAAGGGGCAATTTGGGCCATGATGTATGTATTGGGCGCAAGTTACGGAAGGGCAACTAATTTAGTTGGCCAAAACTAATTGCCGATAACAATTAACGGTTCGCAAACCTGGTCATCAGGTCGGTAAATGCCTGTACACTTTCCAGCGGCATGGCATTATACAATGAAACCCTGAAGCCTCCTACACTTCTGTGGCCTTTCACGCCTACCATGTTTTCCTGTTTGCACAGATCGAGAAAGGCTTTTTCCTGTTCCGGATCCTTTATCACAAATACCACGTTCATCCTGCTCCTGTCTTCTTTTGCCACAGTAGGCGTAAATATCGGATAACGATCTATGGTTTGATACAGGAGATCAGCTTTTTGTTTGTTAACCATTTCAATTCCCGCAACACCACCTTGTTTTTTTAACCATCGCAGTGTAAGCAGACACACATAAATCGCAAAAACCGGTGGCGTATTAAGCATCGAGCCATTCTCAATATGCAGCCTGTAATCCATCATGGACGGCATTTTCCGATGTATACCGGGAAGGATGTTTTTGTCGATGATCACCATATTCACCCCTGCAGCACCAATGTTTTTTTGAGCCCCTGCATAGATGAGTGCAAAACGATTGAAATCTATCTGGTGCGACAATATATCACTGCTCATATCAGCAACCAGGGGCAGATCGGTTTCCGGGATATGAAACATCTCCGTTCCTTCAATGGTATTGTTGGTAGTATAATGAAAGTATTTTGCGTTTGAGGGAATAGTGTATCCCTTTGGCACATAAGTGTAACCTTTGTCTTTTGAGCTGGCGACAACATTTACATTTCCAAAAAGCCTGGCTTCTTTGATCGCTTTAATTCCCCATATTCCGCAATCGAGATAGGCACCGGTCTCCGTTTCATTCAGGATGTTCATAGGCACCTGGAAAAACTGCGTGGAGGCGCCGCCATGAAGAAACAAAACATGCTTATCATCATTCAGGCCCATGAGTTCTTTGACGAGCGATCTGGCTTCTTCCAGGACGTCTTCGAATATGGGGGTTCGATGGCCTATTTCAAGGATCGACAAACCCGTGTTGTTGAAGTTGATGATAGATGTTGAAGCTTCTTCAAAAACCTCTTTTGGCAGTATAGAAGGTCCGGCATTGAAATTATGAATCATGGCTATAAAATTACGGATTACGGATTGCGGATTTCCGGTTCAATTTCCTGATTTATCTATTTATTCCTTTCTGTAATCGACACCCCGCCGGAGTAATTGGTAGTTTAAAAACTCCTGCAATCAGTTACCTTGGTCTGTGGAGTAATTATTGTGAACAAGATCTTCCACGGAGCGGCTTTTCCGGCAGTGGCTTGTTTAGCTGTTCCCACTCCGAGAGTTCGGCGGCTGAAAAAGTTTTATTGGCGATGGCTGTAAGATCAGGCTGCCCTGCATTTACCCAGGCCGTATACCAGAGGCTGGCAATGGCCTGAATCGATTCCCGCATCCGCCTTTCCACCATGCCGTTCAACTGTTCGTGATAGGATCTGCTATAGGCTTCAGAATATTGCTTTACGACTATCCCATTGCGAAGTTCGAAACTGTATTTATGATCGGGCCGGTAGTTGAGACTTAACGTTTTTTCCAGGCTTAGCACCGTATCAGAAGATGCTGCACTTTGTTTCGCGGCCTTCCAAATAAGCACTGCAGTACTGTTCACGTATGCAGCTTTGCCAATGATGAAATCGAATTCTTTTTCTGCAAGCAGTTCCGGGATTCTCGATTCCCAAAATCCATGTATCCCCTGCTGGTTCGTAAACTGGCCGTTATGGTTGCTGCTGGCATGAAGGGGAACGTGGAGGTCGGCCACATAATGACCCAACTCCGCCGACAGTTTGATGATCCGGAATTTGTCTTTTTCACTGAACGCCCTGGTGAGGCGCGACATCATCGTTTGCATCCACCATGGGCCAATGCCATGTTTCAGCAGACTGTCTTCCGAATATTTTTCGGCGGCTTTATTATACTGCATCGGGATGCTGTCCCAGGGTTGGTAGTGATCAAGGTCGATATAGTGGCGTGGCCCTTCTTCCTTGATGGTATATCGTCTTTTGTCGGGGTCCACCGCATGTTCCGTGATATATTCGATGTTGGGTTTATACAACACCATCATTTCCGGGGGCAGCAGGTAAACAGCGTATTGGTTGATCAGCTTATGCGCGTAGAAGCCCCAGCAATAGGCATTGTTAATAACGAAGAAAAAAATAAACAGCAATCCCCACTTTATCATGTTCATAGTATAATTGCGGATTACGGATTACGCATTATGGATTGGCGGATTAGCGGGTTGGCAGATTAGCGGGTTGGCGGATTAGCGGGTTGGCGGATTGGCGGATTGACGGATTGGCGGATTAGCGGGTTAACCATCCGATAATCCATTAAGGAAGTAATCGTTTCGTATTTCACATCTTCAAACCTCCAAATTTTCCAATTTTCCCTCTTTCCCTTCCGCTTCTGCAACACCGCCTGAAATGGCGAATTTCATGGCTTCGGCGGAGCTGATATCTGTAAGTAGCCTGACCCTTTCTTTTTTTACAAAATAGAGGTGGCCTGCAAACGCGTATGATTGCGGCAGATAGACAGCAACATATTCAGCCAGACCGAACCTATGAACTTCCTGTTGGGTAATGAAGCCCACCTGCCACACATCTTCTGCTGAAATGCTCACCAGCACCGCTTTGTCGAACTTCCTTTTATTTCCGGCGAAGGCCTCAAAAAAATCCTTAAGGGTGGTATAAATGATTTTTACGCCAGGTGTTTTTTCCAGCAGCTGATCGAACAGGTATACCAGCCTGCTGAAAATAAATGATGATGAAATATATCCGACAAAAACTACGATGAATATGACCACGAGGAAGCCCAGTCCCGGATAGCGTTTCGGATAACCATAAGCATCCAGGCCTACATAGGAAGGAAATAGTGTATGGAGGAAATTTGGCAGGATGGTATCGATGAAATTAAACAACGACACAACCGCCCATCCGGTAATTACAATCGGTGCCAGGATGATCAGTCCCTGGAAGAAAAAATGCAACAACTGCCGAAAGCCTGTGCGGTTCATGGTTTAAAATTGACTGTAAAAGTAATGATTTAACAGGGGCAGCCGACCCTTGTTTTAAGCTGATTTAGCCCGTGATTTACGCCAAAACTCATGGTGTTTACCCAAAAACGATTGTGTCAAACGGTAAAATAAATGGATGGAAACTCTGATTACAATAAAAGTTTCCGTAGTTTTGTCGCCTAATTTGAAAAATGGAACCAAAGGGAAGTGTGGAGACATATAGCAGGATACAGGAGCAGGCCAAGTCTTTGTTCATGAAATATGGAATGAGGTCAGTTTCGATGGACGATATCGCCGGTGAATTGGGGATGTCGAAGAAGACCATTTACCAGTTTTTTGCCGATAAGGATGAATTGGTAGACGCTGTAGTGGAAGCAGATATCCAGGACATGCATAACGACTGCGAATTCTGTCTCAATGAATCGGAAAATGCTATCGACGAGATATTCTTAACGATGGATAAGATACTTGCTCATTTTCGGGAACTCAACCCTACCATTTTGTATGACCTCCACAAATTTCATTTCAATTCTTTCCAAAAATTCAAGAAAAATAAGGATACCTATTTGTTGGAAATAATTCGCAAAAACATTTTGCGCGGCATGAGAGAAGGATTGTACAGACCTGACCTGGATGTTGAGGTGCTTTCAAGGTACAGGCTTGAATCGATGATGGCACCGTTCAACACAGAAGTATTTCCACCAGCCAAATTCAACCTTGCCGAGGTGACACTCGTCATCATCGAACATTTTGTATTCGGACTAACTACCCTCAAGGGATATAAACTAATTCTAAAATATCAACAAGAACGCACTAAAAAGAAGTAAGATGATTATAGATAGGCTAAAGGCATTATTGTGGTTGGCGCTGATCCTTCCGGGACTATCGGCCGTGGCGCAGAAAAGATATTCGTTTACGGCAACCGATGCCGTGCAGTATGCCATTAAGAACGTGACCGAGATCCGTAACCTGAACATCGACCGGAAAATCCAGGTGGCAAAGAACAACGAGATTAAGGGACAGGCGATGCCCCAGGTAAATGGAACGTTAAGCGCCACACACTTTTTTTCCATACCGGTTACCTTGCTGCCCGATTTCGTTTCACCTTCCGTATACCAGGTTTTGCAGACTGAGGGGGTGAAAGATGGCAGTGGTAACCCGATTATTACACCAACAGGAGAACCGCAGTTTTTTCCCGCAAAATTTGGTGTGCCATGGCAGGCTTCTGCAGGTTTTGCTTTTCAACAGCTTTTGTTTCAGCCGGATGTATTCGTTGCGCTCCAGGCAAGGGACGTAGCGTTGAAATTCGCCGATATTAATATAAAAGCTATGGAGGATAGTGTGAAGAGCAATGTACTTCGCGCTTATTATGCCGTCCTGATTGCTGAGAAAAGAAAAGTATTTGTTGACGACGGTGTTAAAAGACTTCAGAAATTGTCATCAGACCAGACCCAGTTATTTAAGAATGGTTTTGCTGAGCGCCTCGATATTGACCGCACAGAAGTTAGCCTGAATAATTTGAAGTCGGCCCAGGTGCAACTCAGCAACCTCATTTATATCGGCTATGCTTCCCTCAAATACTCCGTTGGCCTCACACAAACCGATACGCTTGTGTTGTCAGATACTCTTTCGGTAGATTTTGTGAAAAAAGATATCCTGGATACCACCGGATTCAAATATGAAGACCGGAACGAAGTGCAGTTGTTGAATACGGCAAAAGAATTGAGGCGCCTCGACCTGAAACGGTATAAACTGGCGTACCTGCCTACGGTTTCCGCCTTTTGGAATTTCAGTGGTAACGCTCTTCGCCAGAGTCCCAATTACCTCAATTTCAAAGAACCCTGGTTCAAGACTAACGTTGCCGGACTAAATGTTGCGGTGCCTATATTCGACGGATTCCAACGCAGCAACCGCGTGAAACAGGCCCGGTATGAATTAGAAAAAACGACCAACAACATCGATAACCTGCAGCGGGTAATCGACTTTCAGCGGGAAGCGTCGTTTACACAATTCAAGTTTGCCATCTCCAACCTTGACGTCCAGGAAATGAACCTTGAACTTGCGGAAAAAGTATATAACACCACAAAGAAGAAATATGAACAGGGACTAGGTTCCAGCTTTGACGTGCTTCAATCGGAACAAAGTTTTGAAGACGCCCAGGGGAATTATTTCCAGGCGATGTATGATGCCGTCATTGCTAAAATCGGATATTATCGTTCACTCGGCCGACTATAAAAAACACACATAACACCTAATAAATATACTTGTATGAAAGGACTGATTATCATAATGTCAACCATGTTACTCCTGTTATCCTGCGGATCAGGAAAAAAGGAAGGCAACGCACAGCTGACGGATATGAAAGTTGAACTGGAAAAATTACGTACGGATCGAGACCAGTTAACGGCAAAAATGACAAAGCTCGAAGCTGATATCTTAAAACTTGATCCGGCATCAGCAGCTGCGGAAAATGCTAAACTGGTGCAGATAACACCTGTTGCTCCGGCAGACTTTGCACACTATATAGACCTGCAGGGAAGGATTACCACCGAGAATATTTCGTTTGTTTCTCCACGGGGAATGGGTGGCCAGGTAAGGGCGATTTATGTTAAGCAGGGTGACAAGGTAAAAAAAGGTCAGCTATTGCTTAAGCTTGATGATGCCGTAGTTCGTCAGCAAATGGCATCTTTAAAAACGCAATTAAGTTTTGCCACTGACCTGTATAACAGGCAGAAAAATTTATGGCAGGAAGGCATCGGCACAGAAGTACAACTCTTAACAGCCAAGAATAATGTTGAAGGGCTGGAAAAGCAAATGAGTTTGTTACAGGAGCAGTTATCGATGAGCAATGTGTATGCCGGTGTATCAGGCATTGCAGATGCAGTGAATATCCGTGTAGGTGAAACGTTTACCGGCGCACCGCAGACGGGCATTACGATCGTTAATCCATCCACCCTGAAAGCAGTTGTAGATATTCCGGAAAACTATATTTCCCGGATAAGAAAGGGCATGCCGGTTGTGGTAGATATTTCGGATATGGATAAGCACATAAACACGACTATTTCTTTAGTGAGTGAAGTTATCAATGCAACCAACAGAAGCTTTACCGCGGAATGTAAAATACCTTCTGATGCATCACTGAAGCCCAACCAGATCGCAATCGTCAGGATATTGGACCATGAAACAAAGAATACCATTATTGCCCCTATTGCAACGATACAGACCGACGAGAAGGGAAAGTTTGTATATGTATTATCCAATGAAACCGGAAAGCAGGTTGCCCGTAAAAAGAATGTAGTGATCGGTGAAGTGTACGATGATAAGGTGGAAATAAAATCCGGCCTATCAACAAATGATCAGTTGATCACACTCGGCTTCCAGGGTTTATATGACGGCCAATTAATTACGACCAAATAATTGCAGCATGGCAACGAAAATGACAGATGAGATCAGTAGCCTGATCAGTAAGGGCAAAACTTTTTTTGCCACCAACTGGGCCATCAAGAGTAAAACAGCGGTTTACCTGATAATATTATTCGTAACCGTATGGGGCGTATCACTATTCGTTTCGCTGCCGAAAGAGCAGTTCCCGGATATCGTGATCCCGACCATTTATGTGCAGACTGTTTATATTGGAAATTCGCCCAAGGATATTGAAAATCTGGTGACCAGGCCTATCGAAAAGAAACTGAAAGGTATTTCCGGCGTCAAGATCAATAAACTTACGAGTACTTCCCTGCAAGACTTTTCTGCAATCATTGTGGAGTTCAGTACCAGCGTGAAAACAGACGTAGCGATACAGAAAGTGAAGGATGCGGTTGACAAGGCCAGGGGTGATCTGCCCAACGACCTTACACAGGAGCCCACCGTTCAGGAAATCAGTTTTAGTGAGATACCGATAATGTTTGTAAACGTTAGTGGTGACTACGACGGTGTTAAGCTGAAAGAATTTGCGGACAGGATACAGGATAAAGTAGAAGAGTTATCACAGATCACCAGGGCCGATATCATTGGTGCTCCTGAACGCGAAATACAGATCAACGTCGACAATTACAAAATGCAGGTAGCCAAGGTTACCTTCAATGATATCGAAAGTGCTGTGGCCAGGGAAAATGCTGATATTTCTGGCGGACTGTTAGAGATCGGCGACCAGCGCCGGACCTTACGGGTGAAGGGACAGTTCAACAGTGCACAGGATTTGTCACAGGTAATCGTTAAGAACTTTAGCGGTGCGCCTATCTATCTCCGTGACATCGCAGAGATCCGGGATACCGTTAAGGAAAAAGAGAGCTACGCCCGTATGAACGGTAAAAATGTAGTGAGCCTGAGTATCATCAAACGCTCAGGCGAAAACCTTATTAATGCATCGGCCGCAGTAACTAAAATTGTTGATGAGTTAAGGGA
The DNA here is from genome assembly GCA_031372815.1 of Sphingobacteriales bacterium. Lineage (GTDB taxonomy): Bacteria > Bacteroidota > Bacteroidia > Chitinophagales > Chitinophagaceae > Pollutibacter. Next base: position 3,417 of record JANMMA010000123.1, on the reverse strand, counting down.
AAAAGAATTTCCAAAAAACCTTGACGTCAAGATCACGGGTGATCTTAGTATAAAAGCGGATACTTCTTTTACTGAACTTGTCAATTCTATCGTGATAGGTTTTATACTCGTGATGATCGTGCTGATGTTTTTTATGGGGGTTACGAATGCCTTCTTTGTGGCGTTATCGGTTCCGCTAAGTATGTTTCTTGCCTTTATTTTTCTGCCATCAGCAGAATTTATCGTGGGTGGAAACGTATCGCTCAATTTCATTGCTTTGTTTGCACTGTTGTTTGGATTGGGAATTGTTGTTGATGATGCGATCGTGGTCATTGAAAACACCCACCGTATATTTTCACAGGGCAAAGGCATGATATCGTCTGAAGATGCTGCGAAGTTTGCCGCAGGTGAAGTTTTTGTGCCGGTTCTGGCAGGAACACTGACCACGCTGGCACCATTTATTCCATTGTTATTCTGGCCGGGCATCATTGGTAAGTTCATGATTTACCTGCCAACCATGCTGATCTTCACGCTTACAGCATCACTCATCGTAGCGTATATCATGAACCCTGTTTTTGCGGTGGACTTTATGACGCATGATGAGCATGCAAAGCAACCCAAACTGGCCATATTCAAAAAGCCTGTTTTCTGGATGACACTTATCCTGGCCACCATCATAGATGTGGTGGGATATAGCCAGGATCTTCCGGCATACCGCTTTGTTGGCAACCTGCTGTTTTTCTTCCTGATCGTATCGGTAATGAACAGGCTGTTTATTTCTGATGCCATCCGTGGATTTCAAAATAAAGTATTGCCCGCAATGATGAATTACTATGAAAAGTTATTGCGATGGACCCTCAAAGGGGCGAGACCTGCCTGGCTGCTGGTAGCAACATTTGGTCTGCTGGCATTTTCCGTTGTATTTTTTGCGATGAGAAAAGTCCCCGTGTTGCTGTTTCCTTCCGGTGATCCTAATAACATTTACGTATACCTGAGATTGCCTGCCGGAACAGATATAAAATATACAGACTCCATTACACACCAGCTGGAGAATAAAGTGTATGCTGTACTTGGAATAACGGAGACTAAAGAAAACCCGGTGGTGGAAAGTGTTATTGCCAACGTGGCCGTGGGTGCATCTGATCCCAATAGCGGTGATCGCAGTACAAGGGCAGAACTGGGCAGGATACAGGTAAATTTTGTGCCGTTTGAAAAGCGTCATGGGGTATCCACGAGGCCGTATCTGGACGATGTAAGGAAGTCTATCAAGGGAATACCCGGGGCAGAAATTTCCGTTAACCAGGAAGCCTCAGGTCCACCTACACAACCGGCAATTAATATCGAAGTGAGCAGTGAGAATTTTGAATCGCTCACCAAAACAGCGGTTGATTTAAAGAATTATCTCGAGAAAAAGAATGTACCTGGCGTTGAAGAGTTGAAACTTGATGTTGACCTTTTCAATCCCGAGGTGACGATTACTGTAGATCGTGAAAGGGCACTCACACAAGGAATTTCAACCGCTCAGATTGGCACGGAATTAAGGACCGCACTTTTCGGAAAGGAAGTATCGAAACTTAAGCTGGACGAAGATGAATATAAAATTCAGTTGCGGAATAATGAGCTGCAGCGTAAGAGCCTTAGTGATCTACTGAATATGAGAATCACGTATCGTGATTTTGCTTCCGGGCAGATCAAGCAGGTACCTATCAGTTCTGTAGTACATTTTGAACTGACAAGCACATACGGAAGTATCAAGCGCAAGAACCTGAAGCGTGTGATCACCATCTTTGGAAACGTACTCACCTCGCAGGGTTACACACCCGCGGGGGTTAATGCAGACATTCTTTCGGCAATAAACGAATTCAAGGAAAAGCCCGTTGACGTCACCATTGCCCAAACAGGTGAAGGTGAACAAATGGCGGAGACCATGAGTTTCCTGCAGACTGCATTGTTTATCGCTATCGGATTGATTTTACTGATCCTGGTGTTACAATTTAATTCACTGAGCAAAACAGTGATCGTGCTGTCTGAGATCCTGTTTAGTGTAATTGGTGTATTGCTTGGTTACGCCATCACAAGAAGTACTGCATCAGTGGTGATGACAGGTATTGGTATCATCGGCCTGGCAGGTATTGTAGTGAAGAATGGCATCCTGGTAATAGAATTTGCAGATGAATTGAGAAGTCGGGGTATGCGTACCCGTGAGGCAGTGATCGAAGCGGGTAAGACGAGGATCGTCCCCGTATTGTTAACGGCACTTGCGGCGATTTTGGCGCTGATACCACTTGCGGTTGGATTGAACATCAACTTTGTAACCATGTTCACCGATTGGAGTCCGAACATATTTTTCGGTGGGGATAATGCAGTTTTCTGGAAGCCTTTGTCGTGGACCATTATTTGGGGACTGATGTTTGCCTTCTTTATGACATTGCTTATGGTACCTGCACTATATATCCTTGCCGAACGGCTCAAGCGACCCATGGCGCAGTTCTACCATGGTAAATGGATTTCCATATTTGGTTTCCTCGGACCATTCTTCTTTATTCTTACCGGATTTATGTACCTGGTAAGAAGAATACAGGGAAAACCAGTTTGGAACGGCAAGCTGTCTGATACAAGACGAAAACTGACAGCAGCAGAAATCGTATAATAATTTGGTATGACCGGTTAATGGTAATTGGGATAAAATATTACATTTATCCCGGTTACCATTTTTCTTTTTTTATAATAATAACATATGAGAAGCAATCATGAAATAGAGTACAAGATTTACGGTGAAGAAATGCAGTACGTGGAGGTTGAACTGGACCCTGAAGAAACTGCTGTGGCAGAGTCGGGCAGTTTTATGTTTATGGATGACGGCATACAAATGCAGACCATTTTTGGTGACGGGTCCGGCCAGCAGGGAGGGGGAATCCTGGGTAAGCTGATGAGTGCCGGAAAACGTATACTGACCGGGGAAAGTCTTTTCATGACAGCTTTCACGAATATAGGCCATGGAAAGAAAAAGGTTTCTTTTGCTTCTCCTTACCCGGGAAAGATCATTGCCGTGGACCTTATGGAAATGGGCGGACGTATCATCTGCCAGAAAGATTCTTTTTTATGCGCAGCAAAAGGAGTGAGCGTAGGTATTGAATTCCAGCGGCGACTCGGCACAGGATTATTCGGCGGTGAAGGATTTATCATGCAAAAACTTGAGGGAGATGGTTTTGCGTTTATGCACGCAGGCGGACATGTATTTGAACGTACCCTTGCGCCTGGTGAAATGCTAAAAGTAGATACCGGATGCATAGTTGGATACACCCAACAGGTGGCTTTCGATATTCAGTTTATCGGTGGTATCCGAAACACCATTTTCGGCGGGGAAGGATTGTTCTTCGCAACACTCCGTGGACCTGGTAAGGTCTGGCTTCAAACCCTGCCGATTAGTAGGCTTGC
>JANMMA010000108.1:0-12769 GCA_031372815.1 Sphingobacteriales bacterium | reverse complement strand
GGAGAAAAAGAGTCGATCAGATGACACCTACGTGCCTGCAGTTTCAGTCCGTACGAAAAAAGTAAATGGCCATGTTGAAATAAGTGTAGAAGATAACGGCAATGGTATCCCACATAGGGTAGTAGATAAAATATTCCAACCATTCTTCACCACCAAACCAACAGGACAGGGAACAGGACTTGGACTATCACTTGCATATGATATTGTAAAAGCACATGGAGGTGAACTAACGGTGCAATCCGTAGAAGGTGAAGGTGCAACCTTCCTGGTGCGACTACCAGTATAACTGATGAACCGGCAGCTTGGCCAATTCCCCCTGGATAATATCCGGGTTCCTGAATGAGTGAAAAAAACCGACTGAACAAAAAGTGAAAGAACTTCAGGTGCAAAATTATGTTAGTAAAATGAACTTATTAGTACATCTCCCTATTAATTTTTTTGTTCCCTCTCAATTTTTCTTTGTTCCCTTTTTGTTCCTTCAGGATACCTGAAAAATGCAAAGATTTCAGGGTGGCCTGGAAAACAGAAAAGCCTTCAGAGCTATATTTCTGAAGGCTTTCGAAGAATTGTCACTGGTGTGGTGTGATCCCGCTGGGACTCGAACCCAGGGCCCATACATTAAAAGTGTATTGCTCTACCAACTGAGCTACGGAATCATTCCATTTTTTAAATGGAGTGCAAAAATAAGGGAAAAAGCTTTTGCGGCAAATTTTCGGCTGAAATAAAATCCCCACAAACGACCTGAACCATAGTGCATAAATGATTCGTCATCTATAACCCTTAAATTTGCTGCCTATCAATCAATCATGGGATCATTTTTTAAGGACAAAGTTGTACTGGTAACCGGCGGCACAGATGGAATCGGCAAGGCCCTTGTTATCGCATTTATTGAACAGGGAGCAAAAGTGGCTACCTGTGGACGTAATCAGGATAAATTATATCAGCTGCAGATGCAACACACTGGTAAACCACTGCATACTATTGTTGCGGACGTGAGTAATTATGACGATTGCCAGCATATGGTCAACAGCACCCTCCAGGTGTTCGGGGGAATTGACATCCTGATCAACAATGCCGGCATTGCCATGAGATCCCTGCTTGAAGACACCGACGTTGCTGTGATCCGCAAAGTCATGGAAGTGAATTTTTTTGGCGCGGTGTATTGCACCAAACTTGCCCTCAGCTCTATACAGCAACGAAAAGGATCTATTGTAGGCATATCTTCTATTGCAGGATATCGCGGATTACCCAGCCGAAGCGGCTATTCTGCATCCAAGTTCGCCCTGCAGGGATGGTTAGAGGCCATCCGCTCGGAACTTCTCGACAGCGGGGTTAATGTGATGTGGGTAAGTCCGGGGTACACGGAATCAAATATCCGCAACGCAGCATTGGATCACAATGGAAACCCAACAGGTGAATCGTTTATGGATGAAGGCAGCATGATGACGGCAGAAGAAGTCGCCAAACACATACTCAAGGCCGTTGAAAAAAGAAAACGTACACTGGTGCTAACCTTTACGGGTAAGCGCGCGGTGTTCATGAACCGGTTTTTCCCTTCATTAACGGACAGGCTGGTGCGTAATTTCTACTTTAAGGACGATAAACTAATTAAATAAAATCAATACGGCAATGCAAAATGCCAACAGTAAAATTCCGGCTGTTGAAATAAGAACATATTTTTGACCATAACTCATCGTCACATTACCGCATCATCGCAATAGCACATTATCCCCATGCCAATTCTAACCCTGACTTCCGATATCGGCCACAAGGACTTCCTTGTTGGTGCCGTGAAGGGTCAGATATTGCAGGTCAATGACGCATTTCGAATCGTTGACATCAGCCACGACCTTACGCCGTTCAACTATCCCCAGGCAGCCTATGTGTGCCGAAATGCCATCCGCCATTTTCCGGAAGAAAGCTTTCACATGATCCTGATGAACCTTTATCATACTAAACCTGAATACCTGCTGGTTGCCCGTTATGGACAGCAGTTCCTGGGTATAGCTGATAATGGGTTACTGAGTATGATCGCCGAAGGGGTGCCCGAAGAAATTACGGCGATTCCGCTCGACCGTACCCAAAATCGTAATACGCTGTATTGTGCCAAGATTATGGCAGAAGCATTCACGGATTTGCTTTCGGGAATAACACTGCAGAAACTTGGGGACCCTTCCATTTCCATCCAGGTTAAAAACCCGCTCAAACCGCTGTTGGGCAATAATTATATTGAGGGGCAGATCATTTTCATAGATCATTTCGAGAACGTGATCGTCAATATTACCCGGGAAGAGTTCGAGGAACAGCGCCGCGGCCGGAGTTTTAAGATCGTTTTTAAGCGCGATGAAGTGATCGACAAAATCAGCGAAACCTATGCCGATGTGAACGAAGGCGAAAAACTCGCGTTGTTTAATGCCGCTTCTTACCTGGAGATCGCCATCAATAAAGGCAATGCAGCCGGGCTTTTCGGCCTGCAGGGCTACTCCGAAAAATCTGTTTCCCAGGCACAGTTTATGTCGAGCAGGCTGTACTACCAGACGGTGAGGATACTCTTTGAATAATTGGCGGATTTACGAATTGACGAATTGACGGATTTTAGGGGTAGTCGCTTTTAATCAATATGATGGCACCTTAGAATCCGCCAATTCGCCAATCCGTCAATTCGATTATCGCCGAAGGCGTAATCCGCCAATCCGCTAATTCGCTAATTCGCCAATCCTTTTTAACGCATTCCCCTTTTGAATGATGCTATTTTTCCCTTAGGTTTGCCAGTCTTTTTAAAAACCCGTTGCGCCGTATGAGTTTCAAGAAGTTAAATAACATTACCGGATGGATCGTGTGGGCCATCGCTTCAACAGTATATATCCTTACAGCAGAAGCAGGAGGCAGTCTATGGGATTGCGGTGAATTCGTATCCAGTTGCTTCAAAGTTCAGGTCCCCCACCCTCCTGGCGCTCCATTGTTCGTACTGATCGGCAGGATATTCATTGTCGTTTTTGGTGATAATCCAATGAATGCCGCCAAAGCCGTAAACGTGATGAGTGCTCTGGCCAGTGGATTTACCATCTTATTCCTGTTTTGGACCATTACCCATTTTGCCCGCAAAATATTTCATAAGGAATCCGGTGAACTTACCGGACAACAAATATTTACCGTTATGGCTGCGGGTGTTGTTGGGGCACTGGCCTATACCTTCAGTGATTCGTTCTGGTTCAGCGCCGTTGAAGGTGAAGTATATGCATTCTCATCACTGTTCACCGCACTGGTATTCTGGATGATGTTGAAATGGGAACACAGTTCAGCACAACAGGGCGCCGACAAATGGATCATCCTCATTTTTTTCATGATGGGACTTTCCATTGGTGTTCACTTGTTGAACCTCCTTACCATACCCGCCATCGTAATGATCTATTATTTCAAACGCTATAATGTTACTCCCTGGGGAACATTCTGGGCTTTTGTCATTGGCTGCGGCATAACCGGAATCACCCAAAAAGTGGTGATCCAATACACCGTTAAAGGTGCCGGAAGTTTTGATGTATTCTTTGTAAACAACCTCGGACTTCCTTTCTTCAGTGGTTTCATATTTTACTTTGCGTTGTTGGCTGGCCTGATCTGGTATGGTATCAAGATCGCCAACACAGATAAGATTTCTACCATAAAATTTGGTATCTGGCTCTTCCTGATGATCTTCACGGTAATGTATCCGCTCATTGGAGATGGGTCTACTGCCGGACTGATCTTCAAAGTACTTATCGCCATCGCCGTCTCATTTGCACTCGCGAATTACGGCTATAATGCCCTCAAGAGAAACCCATACTTCCTTAAACTGGCGATGTGGTGTTTTGCCTTTATGCTTTTTGGATACTCCACGTATGTGACCACGATGGTGCGCTCAAATGCTGACCCTGCTGTGGATATGTTTAATGTGGACAATCCCATGAGTTTAGTTGGATATCTCGGTCGTGAGCAATATGGTGATTTCCCGCTGATCTATGGCCAGGTATTTACGGCTACGCCGGAGGAATACAAAGAGGGAGACAAAAAATATTCCAAAGGAAAAGACAAATACATTTTCACAGGTTACGACGTAGTTCCTAAATACGCCGCAGAGGATATGATGTTGCTGCCCCGTGTTTGGGATGCGAGCAATGATCAGGGGCACGCCGATTTTTATAAACGATGGCTGAATCTTGAAGAAGGTGAAAAACCAACACAGCTTGATAATATCAAATGGGCCATCAGCTACCAGATCGGATGGATGTATCTCCGCTATTTCGGATGGAATTTTATCGGCAAACAAAATGACCTGCAGGGGTTTGGCAATGTTCGCGATGGCAATACCATTACCGGTGTTTCTATGGTAGATAATGCAATGCTTGGAAACCAATCGAAGCTTCCCGAAACACTACGGACCAATAAGGCACACAATACATTGTTCGCACTTCCATTTATACTCGGACTTATTGGTGCATTCTATCAATATAAAAAAGACGACAGGGATTTCCTCGTCACCTTCCTGCTATTCTTTTTCACAGGTCTGGCCATCGTTTTCTACCTTAACCAGGCCGGCAACCAGCCACGTGAACGTGACTATGCCTATGTGGGATCATTTTATGCTTTTGCGATATGGATCGGGCTTGGGGTGATGCAGGTAAAAGAATGGTTCCAGAAATTCATGAATGGAAATGTGGCCAATTATGCAGCGTCGTTATTGTGCCTTTTTGCAGTTCCTGTGCTTATGGGTTCACAGGAGTGGGACGACCACGACCGCAGCCAGAAAACACTGGCGCGTGACCTCGCTCGTGACTACCTGGAAAGCTGTGCGCCAAACGCTATTTTGTTTTCTTATGGTGATAATGACACCTATCCTTTATGGTATGCACAGGAAGTGGAAGGCATCCGCAAAGATGTAAGGGTAATCAATTATAGTTTATTGGGAATCGACTGGTACATAAACCAGCTTCGATATAAAGTAAATGAAAGTGCTCCTATCGATGTGATTTGGACAGCAGAACAGATCGAAGGAAGCAAAAGAGATTTTATCAGGTTTTATGAAAAACCAGGATTATCAGACCAGGGCCGATACGTAGACCTGTATAGTCTGATGAAGGATTTTGTGGGATCTGATGACCCTACTGCACAGGTTCCCCTGTCAGACGGCACTACCACAAACTTTCTCCCCGTCAAAAAAGTAAGTGTTCCTGTGGACATTGACCTGGTGAGAAAAAATGGAACGGTTAACGCAACTGATAGTGTAGTACCTGAAATGCGTTTTGAGATTGGAAGAAACATCCTGATGAAGAATGACCTTGCCGTGTTGAATATCATCGCCGCCAATAAATGGAAAAGGCCGATTTACTTCACCTCACCGGGTTCACAGCAAATCGGGTTCGACCAATACCTTAGGGCAGATGGTTTGTCGTACCGCCTGGTACCTGTAGTGATGACGCAGGGAAATACGGTGAATACAGATTGGACGAAAAATGTCATGATGAATAAGTTCACTTTCGGAAATGCAACGGCTAAGGGAATTTATTTCGATGAAGAGAACCGGAGACATTTGTATGGCATACGCCAGGCTTATGCCGAGGCTGCAAATAACCTGGCTACCCAGGGCAGAACCGAAGAGGCAAAGCAGATGCTTGCCAAAGTTGATAGTGGAATGCCTGATCGCACTGTTCCTTATGGCATAGTGAGCAGGGGCAATCAACACAACATGGTGAGTACACAAATGGTGGAAGCAGCGTATAAGTCGGGAGATCTAACCCTGGCCTCAAAGATCTCTGCAAGGGTCAGAAAAGACATCGAAGAGCAGTTGAATTATTACGCTTACCTGGGTGAAATGTCGGTCCTTGAATTACGCCAGGCGGTTCAGGACATTATGGAAAATAAGGCAGATAACCTGAATAATCGTCAGAAGGGTGTATTCCTGGAATTGCGTCAGGCCTTCGGTCTGAAGGAATACCTGGACAACATGGAGCGCGTATATAAGAGTACAGCGCCATCTATTCCCGAAAATCCCGGCACGATAATCAATACGCCCGATTCGAATAAAAAATAAGGAATAACTTTTGCTATTAGCGGATTACCTGGTGAGACAGCCGGGTAATCCGCTAACTCATTTTAGGATTATACACACTAAACAGAATCATTGTTTTTGCTGTCATTCGCTTAAATTGCAGTGACCTCTTCACATTCCCAAGACCTGGATACTGCTTGATTTTTTCATTTTAAATTCAGGAGACCATGAAAGGATTTCAATTCAGTCATTTTGACCCGAATGAAAACGGCAAAACGACTTTCGATAAATTGCTTGAACTGTTTATGCAGATACTCACCTATACCAGTGGTGACGTAAGTGAGGCATTAAACTGGTTAACGCAATTAGACAAACAATATGGCATTACCACCGAAGAGTATGGCCTTGGCGATTTCATCGATGAGTTGAGAGACAAAGGATATATAGATGACAAAAACGAAAAGGGTGAAATTAAAATTACACCGAAAACGGAGCAGGGCATCCGCAAAAGAAGCCTGGAAGAGATATTCGGCAAACTGAAGAAAAACAATAAAGGAGAACACCATACTTTTAAACCCGGACTTGGTGGTGATATCAATCCTGAAACCAGGCCATACCAGTTTGGGGACATGCTGGAACAGATCGATTTTGTAGATTCCATCAGGAATGCACAGATCAACCATGGCATTGAATCCTTCAGCATGAACGAAGATGACCTGACGATTAGGGAAACCGATTTTAAGACCCAGACCTCTACCGTACTGATGATCGATATCTCGCATTCCATGATTTTATATGGGGAAGACAGGATCACACCTGCGAAGAAAGTAGCTATGGCGCTAAGTGAACTGATCACCACAAAGTATCCGAAGGACACGCTGGATATTGTGGTGTTTGGAAATGATGCCTGGCCCGTGGAGATCAAGGATATTCCGTACCTGCAGGTGGGCCCATATCACACCAATACTGTCGCAGGGCTTGAACTGGCGATGGATATTTTAAGGAGAAGAAAAAATCCTAACAAGCAGATCTTCATGATTACAGACGGAAAGCCGACTTGCCTTAAAGTAGGCAAACGTTATTATAAAAATAGTTTCGGGCTCGACAGAAAAATTACCAGCCGCTGCCTTAACCTGGCTGCACAATGTAAAAAACTGAAACTACCCATTACTACTTTCATGATTGCCAGTGATCCTTACCTGCAAAGATTTGTAACTGAGTTCACCGAGACCAATAATGGAAAAGCATTTTTCGCATCGCTCGATAAACTTGGAGCATTTATTTTCAAGGACTTTGAAAGCGGTAAGCGGAAAACCGTGTACTAGTTTAATGTGGTAATTTTTTAGTGCGGCAATGCGATAATGAATACAAAAAATATTATGATCAAAACACTAGGTGAACTGAAGAAAAGCGGATATACTTTCAAATCTGTAAAAGAAGAGATCAGGCAGAACCTGATCAAAAAACTCAAAAGCCATGAGTCAACTTTTCCAGGTATCATAGGCTATGAAGAAACAGTCATCCCGGATACTGAAAGGGCACTGCTATCACGCCACAATATCCTGTTCCTTGGTTTACGCGGACAGGCAAAGACGCGTATGGCAAGGCAGATGATTGACCTGATGGATGAATATATTCCGATCGTCGAAGGAAGTGAGGTCAATGACGATCCGCTGCATCCTTTGTCGAGCTATGCCAAACGCATGATCGAAGACCTCGGTGATGCTACACCAATAGCATGGGTTCACCGTAGTGAAAGATATGGTGAGAAGTTAGCAACGCCGGACGTGAGTGTTGCAGATCTTATCGGTGATATAGATCCTGTAAAAGCCGCCAACCTGAGGCTGAGCTTTGCTGATGAAAGGGTAATCCATTATGGAATCATTCCCAGAAGTAATCGCGGCATTTTTGTGATCAATGAATTACCGGATCTACAGGCCCGGATACAGGTAGCCTTGTTCAACATTTTGCAGGAAGGCGACATCCAGATCCGTGGATTCAAACTGCGGATGCCACTGGATATTTTATTTGTCTTCACGGCTAACCCCGAAGACTACACGAATCGCGGTGCTATTGTTACCCCATTGAAAGACAGGATTGAAAGCCAGATACTAACGCACTATCCGAAAAGCATTGAACATTCGCTGGCCATAACAGAACAGGAGGCTTCTATACACGAAGATCAGACCAGCAGGGTCAAAATAAGTGATTTGGTAAAGAGACTTATTGAACAGGTGTCCTTCGAGGCGCGTACCAGTGAATTTGTGGACCACAAAAGCGGCGTTTCTGCCAGGCTCACCATTGCCGCATACGAAAATGCCTATAGTGCTGCAGAAAGAAGGGCTATTCTGAATAACGAAAAAAATACGCAAATATGGATCAGTGATTTGGTCGGTATAATACCATCGATTACCGGTAAGGTAGAACTGGTATATGAAGGTGAGCAGGAAGGGCCATACCAGGTTGCCTATAACCTGGTGGAAAAATCCTTCAGAACTTTATTCGGGCAACATTTTCCCAGTCCGGATGGTGCGAAGAAAAAGAAAGCCCGCGAAGCTGGTACAGACAACAACCCGTTCAGAAGCATTATCGCATGGTTTGACAAAGGCAACAGCCTGGATATGCTACTCAATACAAAAGATGCTGAAAAGATCAACATGCTGTACCAGGTAGACGGACTTCATGCATTGGTCAAGAAAACATTGCCACACGGAAATGAAAAAGAAGTTGCGCTGATGATGGAGTTTGTGTTACATGGATTGGCGTCTCATTCCCTGATCAGTAAAAAAGTACTTGAATCAAGGATCGAATTTAAAGATCTGATGGGATCGATGATCAACTTGGGGCAGGCCTCATCTTACCGGGAAGATGATGACTTTGACGAAGACAATTTCAGTTAACTACATAATATTCACTTCCCGCTCAAGTTGAACACCATAACGGTCATGGATACTGTCTATTATTTTTGTGCTGAGCCCGTAAATCTGTTCACCGGTGGCAGTACCGTAATTTACCAATACAAGTGACTGGCGATTGTGCACACCGGCATCACCTTCACGATACCCTTTCCACCCTGCCTGCTCAATGAGCCAACCGGCCGCAAGTTTGATCCTTTCAGCTCCAGGAACGGGATATCCAATAATTGCTGGAAATGTTGCCTTCAATCGCTCAAATTCTGCCGAAGGTATTTCGGGATTTTTAAAAAAACTGCCCGCATTGCCAATAACGGCAGGATCAGGTAGTTTCGAACGGCGGATGTTGATCACCGCATCAGCAATAGCCCTGATGCTCAGATCATTTACCTGCATTTTTTCAAGTTCCTGTTCTATTGCACCGTACTGCGTATTAAAAACAGGTTTTTTGCTAAGCCTGAATTCAACATGGGTGATGGCAAAAATGCCTTTGTATTTACTTTTGAAAACGGATTCCCGATAACCAAATTCGCAATCACTCGAGGAGAAAGAATGCACTGCTTTTTCGTTAAGATGATATGCATCCAGGCGGTGAAAAATGTCTTTTATTTCTACACCATAAGCGCCAATATTCTGCATTGGAGATGCACCTGTTAATCCAGGAATCAGTGCAAGGTTTTCCATGCCTGCATAGTTGTGGGAGATACAATGTTCTACCAGCCCATGCCAGTTCTCGCCTGCCCCAACCCTGATGATAACATAGTCCTGATCCTCGTCGATCTTTTCTATCCCCATGATCTTATTCTGGATCACATGTCCATTAAAGTCCTTTGTAAACAGCAGGTTACTTCCGCCACCTAACACCAAAACGGGCAGTTTCTGATCCAAAGCAAGATTGGAAAGTTCATCTACACTTGATATCTTGGTATAATATCGGGCTGCAGCCCTGATCCTGAAAGTATTATTTGATGTTAGGTCAAAATTTTCCTGAAATTGCATAGGACAATAATAATTAAAAAATGAGCCGCATTGTAACGATAATTGGCGCTACGGGATTAATTGGTGGCAAACTATTGGAACTTTTACTGAAAGATCCCACCATTCATACGGTCAGGGCTCTGGTCAGAAAGACAATGGACTCCAGTAACCCCAGGCTTCTGCAAATGGTCATAAATTTTGAAGACGCCAAAGCCTATGAACCTCACATGGCCGGTGCTGATGCTGTTTTCTGTGCAGTTGGAACAACCAATAGCAAAGTTCAGGGCGACAAGGAATTGTACAAAAAAGTTGACTTTGATATCCCGGTATTTGCAGCAAAAGCCGCGGCCAGAAATGGTGTTCATGCATTTGTACTGGTTTCTGCCGTAGGAGCAAATCCCGAGAATAATCAAAATTTTTACCTCAAACTGAAAGGCGTTACAGAAGAGGCAGTTTGCAAGGAAATGATCCCTTCTATACACGTCATGCGTCCATCCCTTTTGTTAGGAGAAAGAAAAGAAAGGCGATTCGGAGAAAAAATTGCGCAGGTTGTTATGCCAGCTTTTTCATGGGCCATGGGGGGGTCAACAGCAAAATATAAAGCTATTGATGCAGCAGAAGTCGCCAAGGCCATGAAAGTTGCAGGCAATTCAGGTATCAAAGGGATACATTTTTACGACTATAATGAAATGCAAAAACTGATTACATCGGGTCAACATCCGGCTGTATGATTACACTGCGAAATGCCCTGTCATTTTGAAGTATGGCCATCTGCTGATGGATAAGGTGCTTGGCATAATCTATTCGCTTAATATCTTTTGGCAGTTTCAGCATAAGCTCCATCAGGTACATATTCCTTATCCTTCCTATTATCGGTTCTGAAGGTCCCATAATGTGATCACCGAAATCCTTCACCAATGCATTCGCCATAACCTTTGCGGCGCTTTCCGCTATGTGTTTTTCTTTATGCTTAAAAGTAATTTGAATAAGCTTAGAGAAAGGTGGATAATGAAATTGCTTACGACTCTCTATTTCAAACTGAAACAATTTTTTGTAATCATGTTCCCTGATCCATTCCAGTACGGGGTGTTTTGGATTAGAGGTCTGGATCATCACCAGGCCCCTGGTGTCTTTTCTTCCCGCCCTTCCACTAACCTGCTCCATTAACTGAAACGCCCTTTCGTTGACCCTGAAATCTGCGAAACTCAATAGTCCGTCTGCATCCAGTATCCCAACCAAATGCACATGGTCAAAGTCCAGCCCCTTTACCACCATCTGCGTACCAACAAGGATATCGATCCGCTGCTGTTCAAATTGCTGGATCAGTGTGTCATGGGCCGTTTTTCCTTTTACTGAATCAACATCCATCCGGGCAATCCGAAAATCGGGAAACGTTTCACCAAGCTGCTCTTCGATTTTTTCTGTACCGAAATTTTTCTCCATCCACGTAGCGGCACCACAAGCAGGGCAGGTTATGGGCTTCGGGTATACGTTACCGCAATAGTGACACTGCATTTTGTGATGCAGTTTGTGAAATGTAAGGGTTACATCACATTGCTCACATTGGGGAATAAAACCACAGGTAGCACATACCAGGTAAGGTGAATAACCACGCCTGTTTTGGAATAGAATTACCTGTTTATTTTGCCGGACTGTTTGTTCAATGCCTTCTTCCAGCCTTGGTGAGATCATTAACTTACCCTTTTCCTTTCTCACCACCATCCTGGTATCTATCATTTCTATTTCAGGCAGCTGAACATTGCCGAATCGCTCCGCTAATTCTACCAATCCATATTTACCCGAAGTGGCATTATAGTATGATTCCAGCGAAGGCGTAGCACTTCCCAACAATACCTTTGCCCCGGCAAGGGAAGCGTAATAAATAGCTGCATCCCTCGCGTTATACCTTGGTGCCGGATCCTGCTGTTTAAAAGATATATCGTGCTCTTCATCTACGATGATGAGACCGAGGCTTGTAAAAGGCAGGAATAATGAAGACCTTGCACCCAGGAGTATCTTTATCTGCCCGTCTTTCACTTTATTCCAGATTTCTACCCTTTCGTTAGGATTGAAACGGGAATGATAGATGGCTATATATCCACCGAAATGCTTTTGCAGCCTGCGGATAACCTGTGAAGTCAATGCAATTTCAGGCAGCAAATACAGTACTTGTTGACCCTTTTTCATATACTCTTCCATCAGTTTGATATATACCTGTGTTTTACCACTGGAAGTAATACCATGAAGAAGGCAGGCACTTTTTTCCCGTAGTACATCTTTAACCTGTCGGAACGTTATTGCCTGTGCATCGGATAATGTAAAGTCGATATTGACTTCCCTGGGTAGGTAACGTATACGGTCAACCGATAACTTAGTGGAAGTCAAAATTCCCTTGTCCACCAGTCCTTTTAATTGTGCTGCTGAGGCCCCTGATTTTTTAAGCAGGTCTGCCTGTTTCACCTCCCCTTCGGTCTTGGAAAGATGTAGATAGGCCAGCAACAACTCCATCTGTTTTGGCGCTTTACTCCAATTGTTGAGTAATTCGGATAACTTCTCCTCATCATCGTATGTATTGTTAAGCGTTACAAATGTTTCCTTCTTTTCGCTGTATTTCTCTTTCAGTGTTTCCCAAGCCCAGCATAATTTATGCTCGATGAGCCTTTTTACGACGGGGTATACGTGCGCCGAATCGAGTATGCCCTGTACCTCCGTAAGTTTGAGTTCTTTTTTTATCAGCAGTGCTTCGGCCACAAGATATTCCTGGTCGTCCAGCATGGAAAGGTCATCTCCGTAAGATTCATTGAGGATCAATGTGGTTTCACTACTCAGTTTGAAATTGGAAGGTAAAGCGGCCGTC
>JANMMA010000107.1:0-6277 GCA_031372815.1 Sphingobacteriales bacterium | reverse complement strand
TCTGCTTGCTTCACTGGCGGTGATCTTATATGTAATCTTTTCCGATAAATCACTCTCCAAAGTAGAGACCCAGCGGATCATCGCCATTTTTGTTGTCTCCTTCTTCGTGGTCTTTTTCTGGAGCGCTTATGAACAGGCAGGTGCTTCGCTGTCTTTTTTCGCTGCTGAACAAACAGACCTACACCTTGATATCATTAATTATGATGTTCCCCCCTCCTGGTTTCAATCGGTTCCGTCTGCTTTTGTGGTAGTTTTTGCCCCCATTTTTGCATGGATGTGGTTAAGGATGGGAAAGAAGAATGCAGAACCCAGTTCTCCACTAAAAATGGCTATTGGTCTCTTCCTGCTGGCCATTGGTTATGCCTGGATTGCACTCGGTGTTAAAGATCTTCAACCCAATGTAAAAGTGAGTATGATCTGGTTAACCGGAATGTATGCATTCCATGTATGGGGTGAGCTATGCCTCTCTCCCATTGGATTGTCACTGGTTAATAAACTTGCGCCGTTAAGGTTTGCTTCGCTGTTGATGGCTGTTTGGTTCATGGCAAATGCTGCAGCCAATGTGCTGGCAGGTAAGTTGAGTGCACTCTACCCACCCGGTCAGGCAGAAATATTAACAGCCCGTGACGCAGGCATCGATCTGCCATCCATTTTAAACGGGAGCACTAATGCTTCTGCAGCACAGATTGCGACACTAAAAGAATTAAAAGTGCCGTACCAGTTTAGTTCATTCCTGGGTTTTGAAATACATAACCTAAACGATTTTTTCATGCTCTTTGTGGTCATGTCGGGCATTGCGGCGCTGATCCTTTTCCTGCTCACAGGCTGGCTAAGGAAGATGATGCATGGAATGAAATAATGATACTGTATTATAATGATCCCGGAATATCCGGTATCATTTTTTATATATCTTTCGGATTACCAAAACGACTGTCATGTCAGAAAAAAAATTTCAGCCTTTTGTTTCGCCTGAAACGAACATGAAGGAATTCACTATTAAATCGGTCCTTGTAGGATCGGCCTTCGGTATCATCTTCGGTGCCGCCACAGTGTACCTGGCTTTGAAAGCCGGACTGACCGTCTCAGCGTCCATTCCAATCGCTGTGATGTCTATTGCCCTGAGCAAACTCTTCTTACGGACAACCATACTCGAAAATAACATCATCCAGACCACTGGCTCTGCGGGCGAGAGTATAGCTGCAGGAGTTGTATTCACCCTTCCTGGATTTTTGTTTCTGAGCAGTAGTAATGACGCTAACTATTTCAATTACCTCACCATTCTCACCCTCGCCATTTTTGGCGGAATACTGGGAACACTGATGATGATACCATTGCGCAAAGCACTGATCGTAAAAGAACACGAGACCCTTCCCTATCCGGAAGGAACTGCGTGTGCATCGGTATTAAAAGCCGGTGAAAAAGGCGGAGATTTTGCGAAGACTGCTTTTCTGGGCGTTGGTGTGGCGGCGCTTTATGCATTTCTGCAAAAAATTGTTCACCTGATCGCGGAGACCCCGGAATACATGACCCGACAGGCCAATAAATATTTTCCTTCTGCGAAAATAAGCGGCGAGATTACGCCGGAATACCTTGGTGTAGGATATATCATCGGTCCTAAAATTGCCGGTGTACTTGTTGCCGGTAGCGTACTTACCTGGTTTGTATTTAATCCTTTGCTGGCATCGCTTGTGCCATCTGATATGATCGCCGCACAGTTGAATAAATTGGGCTACCTGAAAGACATTAACAGCGCAGGCGGACCAGGAAGCTGGGATCCCGTAACACATACCTTCGGCGATTATGCAACAGCTATTTATCGTGCCTATGTAAGGCAAATTGGTGCAGGCGCTGTAGCTGCTGGTGGATTTATTACCCTGTTCAAAACTATACCAACGATCATCTCTTCTTTTAAAGGAAGCATGAGTTCGCTCAAGGGTGGTAACGAAACCACCGTTGTAGCACGTACAGAAAGAGACCTTTCCATAAAAATTGTAGGCTTTGGCAGCATAGGACTTATCCTGCTAATGACCATTCTTCCCCAGGTTCCAGGCGATAGCATTTTGAGTAAACTATTGCTGGGTGTTCTGGTCGTTGTCTTCGGTGCTTTTTTTGTCACCGTTTCATCGCGCATCGTCGGACTTATCGGATCATCCAATAACCCCATTTCGGGAATGACCATAGCCACTATCATGGGTACCTGCCTGGTGTTTATTGCAGTAGGCTGGACCGGACAGGTGTATGAGCCAATGGCATTGGTTGTAGGTGGAATGATCTGTATTGCTGCTGCAAATGCAGGTGCCACATCACAGGACCTTAAAACGGGGTATATCGTGGGCGCAACGCCGAAGTATCAGCAGATGGCATTGTTCATCGGCGCTATCGTATCGTCGCTTGCCATCGGGTTAACGGTGAAAGTACTAGATACGCCAACGGCAGAACAGGTAGCACAAGGTATCAACCACGCCATAGGAACCGAAAGATATTCAGCTCCACAGGCTACACTGATGGCCACATTGATAAAAGGGATATTATCCTTCAACCTTGACTGGCAATTTGTTATTGTAGGGGTATTCATTGCCGTTGTAATGGAACTTTGTGGTATCAAAGCGCTCAGTTTTGCCATCGGAATTTACCTTCCATTATCTACCACCCTTCCCATTTTTGTAGGCGGTGCGATACGCGGTATTGTTGACATGAAATTGAAGAAACGAGGCACTGCAGACATTGAGGAAGAAGAAGACCTTCGAAAAGGAAACCTTTTTGCCACCGGTCTTGTAGCAGGTGGTGCATTGGCTGGCGTAATTGTTGCTTTCCTCTCGGTAAATGAAAACATCAATGCCTCACTAAAAAAGATCAGTCTTGAACATGGACTCTCATCTTCCTTAGGACTCGGCGGATATTATGTGTTAGGAGCACTTGCCTTTGGAGCAATGGCATTTGGGCTGTACAGAATCGCCTTGGGAAAGCGAAATGAGTGAAATCGGGAAGTGAGGGAAATTTGACAAATGAAATGTGGAAGTCGGAAAATTGTTTCATAACTGCCTGGCAGGATATACCGTTTGCCATTGACGGCACGATACTCAATTTATCAAATTACCTAAATAAAATTTAGTTTCTCATACCTGGCGCCCAGTATTTTTTCATCATCAGCACCCAGCCATTTATCTAACACCGTCGCATACACGGTTTTAAAATCCACGTTGTATTGAAGGTCACCATCCGTTAACTTTTGCAGATCAGGCATGGGATTGATTAATCCCTGTTTCTTTAATCCGCCGCTGATGAGGAACATATTATTAGCCGTACCATGATCTGTACCTCCACTTGCATTTTGCGATACCCGTCTGCCAAACTCAGAAAAGCTAAAGATCAATACATCCTCCATTCGGTGATTTGTTGCAAGGTCTGTAGTGAACGATGCCAAAGCATCATTAAGTTCTTTGAATAATCGCTTTTGCTGTGCGTCCTGGTTAACATGGGTATCGAAACTTCCCAGGGAAACATAATACACTTTCGTATTGATTTCACTGAAGATCAATGAAGCTATGGTTTTGAGGCTTTGTCCTAGTTGCGAACCCGGATACTGTTGTGATGTGGGGTGCAATTTGCTCTGCTGAAAAATATAGTCAGCAGAAGAAATAGTATCCGCCATTGTTTTGTATAAATAATCAGCCTGTCCATTGCCTTGATGGTTGTGCAAAGCAGACAACTCACGAAAATATTTCTCCTGGCTGCTGCCATAAAGATTTTTAGGATTTCTGAAGGCTAATCCTTTTTGGCTTTCACCTTTCATGGCAAGACTTAACACGTCATCCACTTCTAGGGCTTGTGTCGGTTTATCACATCCCGCACACTGGGCATCAAGGTATCTTCCAATCCAACCCGTACTTAACACTTCATTAGATTGGCTGCCGCTTTGCCAAATATCCATACTCCTGAAATGTGACCGGTCCGGGTTTGGATAACCAACGCTGTTCAATATACCCAGGTGACCCGCATCATGCAATGTCCGTAAATGAGGAAGCGCCGGATGAAGTCCGGCTTCATCATTGATCTTTAATGCCTCTTCTTTTTTGATACCCAGTTTAGGACGCATCCGGTAGTAATTGTCATCACGGTAAGGAATAACCGTATTTAACCCGTCGTTGCCACCAGACAACTGGATCACCACAACCACCTTATTACCTGAAGGTACCATTGCCGGTCTTTCAAAGGCTTTAAGAAATTGCGGCAGAAATAATGTTCCTGTCGCCAGGCTGCCTGTTTGTATAAATTGTCTTCTTTTGATCAGCATAATTTAATCGTTTACATTAACTGATAGTCAGGTGAACTCATCAGGTTAATGGTGACTGAACGTATATATGATTCGCGGTCAGTGTCAGTAGCATATTTAGCCAAAAGATCCAGGTCTGCTTTTCCACCCTGCAGCAGACTCGTTGTGATGGCCAGAGCAAGGTCCTTTCGCGGGGTATTTTTAAAATATGAAGCATAGGCCTCCCAGTCAATATTTACGTTTATGCGTCCACGTTGCAAAGCCTGGGTTGCCTGCCCCATCATCACGTCGTCATCGTCTTTGGGTTTGGCAGCGAAGCCCTCGTCGTCGCGCAACAACTGTGGAAGCCTGAGGCGATACATTAACGAAGAACTATCGATCCAGTTCCTGCCGCCGGGCCAGCCGGCTACGTTTGGCGGGTAAAAGAGCATTTGTCCGAGTAACCGCTGATACAACAATTGCACTTCTTCCTGTGCAAATTCCATGGGTAGTATACGCCTGATTCCTACAAGTAGTTCAACAGGTGATTTGATTTTCACTCCTGTGTTTGCGTTGCTGTAAAACCAGTCCGCCGTAAAAATATCCGTCATCAGTTGACTGATATTATAACCCGACTGATAAAATCGGGCTGCAAGTGTTGCCACGATGGCCGGGTCGGCTATATCATTGATAAAAAATCTGTAGACCTTCTCTGTTATAAAATGGGCTGTTTGTTTATTCTCGAGTAGCATTCTGATGACATCATCACCATCAAAATTTCCAGTCTTGTTAAAAATGGTCTTTGTCCCCGTATCATGAAATTGTTTGCGGAATACGAACTCGCCTGAAAGATCAAATCCCCATCCGGTAAAAGCTCGGGCAGCCTCCCTGATATCTTTTTCGGTATAGTTTCCACGTCCCATGGTAAACAACTCCATGACTTCGCGGGCGAAATTTTCATTCGGACTTTGTTTACGGTTCTGCTGGTTATTGAGAAACCCAAGCATCGCTGCACTTTTTGACACTTCAGACAGCAGATCGCCAAAATTTCCCAGCGCATTTTGACGGATAATATCAAGTAGCTTTTGCTGGAAAAAAATATTAATCTCGCGATTGGCAAAATGTCCATGCCAGAAAAAAGCCATTTTTTCCCTGAGTTGTGCATCAGAATGCACCATTTCATCAAGCCACCTGAGGTTAAGGTTTTTGATAGCCTCACGGCTTTCTTTGCGAATTTGTTGCTTTTGTTCTTTCGTTAACTGCTGTAATTTTCCTTCATTGAGAATGCCCTTCCATAAACCGTCTAGCGTGTTCGTGGAAACCCTGATATATTCAGGTGGTTTTGAAGACGCCTTAAGCATGTCTCCGAACAACTGTTTCTTTGAAACCTTTGATACCGCCTCAAGATCTTTTGCAGCAGGCCCAAATCCTGCACGCCACATTAAATGTATATTTTTTGACTGCTGCTGTAAGTCCATGAAAGAATTTGGGGTTTGACTTGTTATTGTGGCAAGAGTTTAAGCGGGCAAAGCCAAATTTTCTATTGATAACAATCGTTCAGGGCAATATAATTGCTGTTTCCATGTTATTCTCCATTACGCCTATCGAATAGAACTATACTCCACTAATATCCTGTGAAATGAAGCAAAGCTTCCTGTTGGTTGCCTTTATGGCGATCCTTTTCGGTACGCGTGCACAGATCAACATTCGCCCTTACCTTGGCGTTGGTTACGGCCTTGAAAACCAGGTAGGTTTCAGGGGAATGACAGTTCAGGGAGAACTTGCGATCGATTTAATGGAACACCTCGACGGCATCGTAAACCTTAATTATTTCTACAGCAGCAATGTCCCCAAATGGGAGCAGTCCATGAATGATGGGGCTTATTATCGTCAGTTTAGTTCAGCCGTTAAAGTACTTTACCATAGCCAGGCAAACGGCAACGGGTTCCTTTTCAGCGGCGGACTGGCCTTCCGGAAAGGAAAAACAAATCATTTTCTTACCGGCGACCTGAAAGACGGAAGTTT
>JANMMA010000071.1:0-2861 GCA_031372815.1 Sphingobacteriales bacterium | reverse complement strand
AACCCGTGGTTCCACTGCTTTCAAAAAATATTTCAGGCTCAAATGAACCCGTCCTGACATCATGTGTTTTGAAAAATGATATGGGCAGAAATGGAATATCTGATAGTTTATTCACCGCTGAGATGTCTATTTGCAAGCTGTTGCAGAATTGTCGGTAAATGATGTTGTTATAGTACTGAAACGTAAAGAGTTGAAGCGCTTTTTCCGTAAAGGAAGAAATGTTAAAGTCGAACAGGCTTTCCCTGAATTTCGTATGATCAAATAGGTTTTTCAAGCGGGAACTTATACATTTGAATAGTCAATTGTTAACCCATGAAGCAATTTCTCCTGGTTGTTATAGCGGCACTGATGGTCACGGCCTGTGGCAAAGATACTTTCAAAAGTCAACCACAGCTATTTTTAAAATCAGTAAGTTCCACCACGGTCCCGGTTAATGGCAACCTTCAGATCATCCTTAGGCTCACGGACAAAGAAGGTGATTTCAAGGATACACTTTGGGTAAAAAAAGTGACGACCCGTTGCCCCAGTTCAAACTTTTCTGATTCCATTCTGTACAGAATACCAGGCGATGTACCCAAAACCCCAAATTTCGACGGAGAGATAAAATTATCATTTACTTATTCCTTTGAACTTCAGCCCAAATGTACGCGTGCAGATACGGCTGTTTTTAGTTTCTGGATGAAAGATGAAAAAGGACTTCAAAGTGATACGGTCAGAACTCCACCCATTATTATTGAAAGGTAATTGACGGCTGCCAGGACTTTTTTCAGAAACCTTGTCTACTGCGACTTCTTTATTGCTTTCTGCGCAGTGATGATGGCCTGGGAAACCCAACACTTATTTCATGTTCCTAACCGGGACATGCTCCTGTTTATTTTCTTCGCTACCCTCTGTAGTTATAACTTCCATTCACTCATTAATACCATTTACCCTTCTACCACAGAGCGGCACGCATGGAACATCCGGAACAAAACTTTACTCATTATTTTGATGGCAGCTTCCACCATCATGATTTTCGTATATACGTATGCGTTAAGGAAAGAATTAATTTTTATAGCTGCCGGAGCCGTGCTCACTTTTTTGTATTCAGCACCCAACATACCCTGGAGGCCATTTATTTTTCTGCGTAAAATTGCTTTTGGCAAAACCATTTTCCTGGCGGCAGTATGGACCTATGTAACAGGGCTTCTGCCCATGCTCATCGCCTATGGCGAACTCTCTGCCGTGCATTACTATTACCTGGGGACGAGGCTCTTCCTGGTCTATGCGATTTGTGTATTGTTTGATATTAAAGATAAGGTCGAAGACCGTCAAAAAGGTATCAGGGCCCTGCCCACCGTACTATCAGATCAGTGGATCCGTTTTATTTACTACCTAAGTGCATCTTTTGCATTAACCTGTAACGTTATGATGCTTGTAAAAGGAATGATGCGACAGGTCTTTATTTTTAACCTGATCCCAATCATGATCTGTATGTTTATGTATCAATATGCAATAAAAACTAAACAGGACATGTTCTATTATGTTATCCTGGATGGACTGATGATGTTGTCCTCAATTCTACTGTTCATCTATGTAATTTCAAGTACATTCGTGTCCTGATAATTCCAATAAATATGGCAAAAAAATCATCCAAAGAAAAGAAATCGAAAAAGATCATTAGTGACGAGGCTTATGCATTTCTAAAAGCCTATATCAACAATCCTTCACCCACAGGTTTTGAACATCCGGGCCAGAAACTATGGCTTGAATATATCAAACCTTTTACTGACAGTTATTTTACGGACCCTTATGGTTCTGCAGTTGCCGTCATCAACCCCGACGCGCCATTCAAGGTGGTAATTGAAGCACACGCAGATGAAATAAGCTGGTTCGTGAATTATATTTCTAACGAGGGATTCATTTATGTGAAAAGAAATGGTGGGGTAGATCACCAGATCGCTCCCGGCAAAAGGGTAATCATCCATGGAAAAAAAGGACCTGTGAAAGCGGTATTTGGATGGCCGGCCATCCATACCAGGCTAGGGAACGAGAAAGAAAACCAGCCCAAAGTGGAAAACCTCTGCCTGGATTCTGGCGGAAGAAACAAAAAAGAAGTCGAGGACCTTGGCATTACCATCGGCTCTGTGGCCACTTACGAGGAAGGCTTTGATGAACTGGCATATGGATATCTTATCGGGCGTGCATTTGATAACCGAATAGGTGGCTTTATGATCGCCGAAGTGGCCCGAATGCTTAAAGCCAATAACAAAAAACTGCCTTTCGCTTTATACATCGTTAATGCTGTCCAGGAAGAGATTGGATTAAGGGGCGCTGAAATGATGGCGCGCAGGATCAAACCCGATATTGCCATCATAACAGACGTAACGCACGACACCACAACGCCAATGGTGAACAAGATCATTGAAGGTGAATGTGCCTGCGGGAAAGGGCCTTCACTGGCCTTTGGGCCCGCGGTGCATAATAAGCTGCTGGACATTGTGCAGGATGTAGCAAAAAAAGAAGATATCCCGGTACAGTTAAGAACGGTTAGCAGAAGTACAGGAACCGATACCGACTCATTTGCTTATGCTAATGATGGGTGTCCGTCTGTATTAATATCCATACCATTACGCTACATGCATACCACGGTAGAAATGTTGCATAAAGATGATATCGAAAATACCATCAAACTGATGTACGAAACATTACTGACCCTCACGCCAAAGACCAACCTGAGTTACTTCAGCTAAATCAAGGCAAATGATGAGCAGACTGAAGCGAATGATCCAGGGCTTTCCAACGCATCACCTGCTCATCATTATATTTTTTGTTCTGGAAGGGAACAATGAATTTTTTCCGGATGTGCCGCTGGCATCTTC
>JANMMA010000035.1:0-3805 GCA_031372815.1 Sphingobacteriales bacterium | reverse complement strand
TGAAGTACAAATACCACTTCTTCTATCTCGTCCGTATTGCGCCCTGGTTCGCTATTGCTGCTATTGTTAGACGCTTCTGCTGGCTTTGCTTCTGCTGGCTTGGTGTTCTTACCGGCTTTGGCCGTATCATTTTTTTCCCTTGTAGTAACGGCATTGATAGGTACACCCAATGCTTTGGCGTGGGTCTTAGTCTGGATGTCTGCACTGGCACTCATACCTGGCCTGAAAGGAAAGCTTTTCGGACGATCAGGATAGATAAGGTCCTGGTAAGTTGAAGGATCCAGCCTGATCCGCACTTCATAATTCGTGACGTCTGTACTTGACACGGTAGTACTACCACCTGCTCCACGATTAGTGCTGGCGATCTGTGTAACGATACCTTTGAACTTACGGTTATTATAGGCATCTACTTCAACGAGGGCGGTATCACCAATCTTCACCTTTGGAATATCGTTTTCACCCACATCAACCCTTACTTCAATCACCCGAAGATCCGCAATACGCATCATTTCAGTACCTGCCATCATATTACTACCAACAACGCGTTCACCTTTTTTTACATTGAGTAGGGACACCACACCGTTCATCGGGGAGATCACCGATGTACGGCCAAGGTTTTTATTAGCGACAGACAAACTGGCCTGTGCGCTTTGAACACCTGCCTGCCCGCTCCGGATAGTTTGTGTTGCGGCAGCATAATCAGCTTTAGCGGTGAGGTAGGCACTTTCTGCCTGTTCGAACTCCAACTTGGAAATCACTTTTTCCTGGAAGAGTTGCTTCTGACGATTATATTGACGCTCTGCCTGCTCCATCCTGGCTTTAAATGCATCCAGGGCCGCGCTGGTATTTTGTACCTGTGCCTGTTGCTGGTTAACACCGGCGGCAGCCTGGTCACGCTGTGTTGCCAGGATATCAGCATACACCCTTGCCAGCAGTTGACCGCGTTTTACGCTGTCGCCTTCCTGTACGGTGAGTTCGGTGATCTCACCCGAAACGTCGGGACTGATTTTCACCTCTACCTCAGGATATACTTTTCCGCTGGCGGTAACCACTTCTGTAATAGTTCGGAAACTGACTTTTTCGACCGACACTTTGGTTGATTCTTCCTTTCCGATAACACCCGCCTGCTTAAGACCAAGTAAAGCGATGATGGTTACTACCAGGGCTGCTATGGTCCAGATCCATTTCTTTTTCATTACCTAAATTTTTCGCTGCTTTTTTTAATTATAATCGAATGCCCTGACCTTTATAGAATTCGAGGACTTTCATTTTGAAAACATAGTCGTACTGTGCAATCAGCTTATCGATTCTTGCCCGTGTAAGGTTATTCTGGTTTTGCTGCCATTCAATGGTCTGCATTACACCCACTTCATACCTCTTATTGGCGAGTTCATATGACCTTTCCGCAGTCCTCACCTGCTTTTCCCTTGCCATATACGTTTGGAATGATCCGAATGCCTGTTGATATGCATTGTAAACATCCTGTTTAAGTTGCAGGGTATCTCTTGTAATGGCAAGTTTGCTTTTTTCAATATCAAGCTTAGAACGCTCTACATTTGACCTGGCCTGCCAGCCATTGAAGATCGGAACATTTACGCCGATACCTATGGACTGGCCAAAGTTGTCTTTTATCTGTGCTCCGTAACCATTCCAAAGGGGGCCAAAACCCACACCCTCCTGCACAAAGTTACCTGTGGCCGTATATACGGGTATTTGTGAAGCGCCATTTTTGATGTATGCTTCTGTAGGCCTTTCTCCAGTGGGTACAAATCCGGTGATCTGCTTAAAAGGTGCGCCAAATTGTGAGTTTACCTGCGCAAATCCACTAATGGTTGGATAGAGACGTCCCCTGTTTGCCTGGTAATATTTTTCTGAGGCCGACAAACGTAAATTATTACTCTTTACCTGCGGCTGGGTCGTCAGTGCCAATGTATACACTGAAGCCGGATTCTGTTCCAGTATATTATCTATCGGAATACTCTCCACCGGGGGTGCTTCAATGTCAAAAGGAACATCTGCCGGAAGGTTAAGCAATCCTTTAAGTGTGAGTTTTTCAATTTCAAACTGAGACTGCGACTGAATGAAAGTGGCGCTATCACGGGCCACCTGGGCGTCCAGTTCTGCGGCATTTAATTCAGGCAATGAACCGGCATCTACCAGTTTACGGGTATTCTGATATTGAGCGACGGAAGTATTTAACTGAACCTCGTTCACCTTTGATGTTTCCAGGCTTAGCAGAGCAATAAGGTATTGCCTGGCCACCAATAGGCCAATATCGTTTTTAGCTTTGTCCACTGATGCTTTATCTGCTTCATATAGTGCCTGGTTGCCCGCGATGGTATTTTTCTGGCTGTTCCAGTTAAAGATATTAGCACTGGATTGCAATGCCATGGTCTGGAACATCTGAGACCTGTCGGTATAAACGTTGGTTGTCCTGTCGAGGGAACGTCCAAAAGAAAAACCGTGGTTCAAGTTAAATCCCAGAGAGGGGATTTGCTGAAGTTTGCTTTGTTTTAATATAATGGCGGAAACCCTCGCAGTAATGTCAGCATCCTTTACGGATATGTTGTTGGCCATGGCATATTCCACACATCGCCTAAGGTCCCATTTGGCATTATTCTGGGCCGTTGCAGAAAGGGCAAAACATAGCAGTAACAGGGTATTTAAGATAATTCGCATGTCGAAACGTTTGGTTTAACTCCCGCCACAAGGTCGTTTTTCGGGTCAACAAAGATTCATTGAAAAAATCTATTAGCAAAATCGCTTGTAATGAGATTGGACCGCCCACACTTATATAATGTGGAAATTGGTAAATGTGGGGAATGTGGTAATGCAAGCTCTGAACGCTTGTGGTGCAGAGCGCTGATCAGCTATTAATGGCCTGGTTAAGATCGTCAATCAGGTATTGTGGCTCTTCAAGTCCTACATATAACCTCAGCATCCGGTGCGTTTTGTCGGCCGGATCAAATGCCTCCCTGGGCAATCCGACACATTTAGGGATAATAAGAGACTCATGGCCTCCCCAACTGACGCCCATTTTAATATGCTTTAGTCCATTACAAAAACCTTCTATCTCTTCCACTGTATCCATCCGTACAAAAAAAGACAACAGGCCACAGGCGCCACTCATTTGTTTTTTGGCCAGTGTGTATTGGGGGAAATCAGGGTCCAGTGGGAAAATGACTTCCTCCACCAACGGATGATTTTTGAGGAAACGATGCATTACGAGCGTACTGGCTGATATTCTCTCCAGCCTCATTGGCAGGGTCCTCAATCCACGTAATAACAGCCAGGCATTGAAGGGCTGGATACCGCTGCCCACACAGTTATATTCACTCAGGAATATTTTACGCATCAGCTCATGGCTGCCTGCCAGTACACCACCAAGTGTATCGCTGTGGCCACTGATATACTTGGTCGCGGTCTGCATACTGATATCAATACCCATTTCAACTGGTCGTTGGTAAATCGGCGTGCAATAGCTATTGTCAATGACTGTAATGATGCCTTCGGCGCGAGCCAGATCAGCCACTGCCTTCAGGTCCTGGATGTCCAGGAACCAGGAGTTTGGCGACTCGAGATAAATCAGGCTTGTATTGGGCAGGATGGCCCGTTCAAATTGCTCAATGAAACAACCGTCGATATAAGTAGTAGTAACGCCAAACCGGGGTAGGATTTTATCAAACATGTGCCTGACCCAGGAATAGGGATGGTCTACAGAAACGATGTGGTCGCCCGATTTTACATTTGATAACACAGCGGCAAACAGTGCTGCTGCCCCGCTGTTGAAAACCAACGCATCTTC
>JANMMA010000451.1:0-10519 GCA_031372815.1 Sphingobacteriales bacterium | reverse complement strand
GGGAGTGGCAATACTGGCAAATGAGGTAACACCTCAGGCATTACTAAATGAAAAAATAAAGGCAAGCGAAGAAAGGTTTAAGCTGCTGGTGCAACAGGCACCAGTGGCTATTTGCGTTTTACGCGGGGAGAATTATGTGATAGAAACGATGAATGAAGGAATGTGTGAATTGTGGGACAAATCGTTGGAACAGGCATTAGACAAACCCGTATTTGATGTACTTCCCGAATTGAGAGACCAGGGAATTAAAGACCTTTTAGACAATGTTTACCATACAGGCGAACGATGTGTTATGCAGGAACTTTCTGTTCATTTAATGCGCAACGGCAAACTTGAAAATGTTTTTGTCAAATTTGTTTACGAGCCATTACGTGAAGCCGATGGAAGTATTTCCGGTGTAATGGCATTGGGTCATGAAATTACAGAGCAGGTAGTGGCAAGAAAAAAAGTAGAGGAAAGTGAAAAGAAATTTGAGGCTGCCATACTTGCGGTAGAGGGTGTCATCTGGACAAACAATGCGAATGGTGAAATGATAGGAGAACAACCAGGGTGGGCAAAATTGACAGGCCAGCTTCTTGAAGAATACCAGGGCTATGGATGGTCATCTGCCGTCCATCCCGACGATGAAAAGCCTACACTGGATGCCTGGAATAGGGCTGTAAAACATAAAAGTACCTTTGAATTTGAACACAGGCTGAAGACAAAGCAAGATGGATGGAGACTATTTTCCGTAAAGGCAGTTCCGGCCTTTGATGAAAATGGTAGTATTGGGCAATGGGTAGGTGTTCATACTGATATAACCGAGCAACGTGAGGCAGCGCAAAAAATAAGGGACAGCGAAAGATATTTCCGTATTCTTACCGATACCGTTCCCGCAATTATCTGGATTACCGAACCGGATGGAAGTTGCAGCTATTTGAATAAGCTGTGGTACGACTATACCGGCCAAACCGAAGAAGAAGCTAAGGGCTTTGGCTGGCTCGAAGCTACACACCCTGATGATAAAGCGCAGGTAGCGGAAGTTTTTATCAAAGCCAATTCCGCGCATAAACCTTTTTCCACAACATACAGGCTTCGTAATTCACGAGGAGAATATCGCTGGGCAGTTGATAGTGGTAGTCCGAAGTTTAACGCAGACGAAGTGTTTGAAGGGATGATTGGAACGGTCGTAGATGTACATGAAAAAAAGTTAGCTGAAGAAAAATTGACCTACCGCACCGCTTTGCTTGAGGCACATAACCAGGCAAGTGTCGATGGCATTTTGCTGGTAGATGCAAAAGGAAAAATTATTTCATTTAACCAGCGATTTGTTGAAATATGGAAGATGCCGCAACATATCGTGGATGCAAAAGACGATGAAGCAGCTCTTTCATTTGCTATGACCCAATTGGTAAACCCTCAACAGTTTCTTGATAAAGTAAAATACCTCTACGGACATCCTACAGAAACATGCCATGACGAATTGGATTTTAAAGATGGAAAAATAGTTGAGCGAAATGGTTATCCTGTAGTAGGAGGAGATGGAAGTTATTATGCATGGAGCTGGACTTTTAGAGATATAACAGAAAGAAAAAGAATTGAGCAGGATTTAAAAAATACGAAAGAACAACTTGAGTTAACATTTAAAAACATTCCTGCAGGCGTTTACCTCCTTAATGAAAAGGGTGAGATGATTTATGTGAATGACGAAGGTGCCGCTGTTTACGGAGATTTTACCCCGGAAGATCTTTTGAATGAAAAAAATTTGCCAGACCTCTTAAAAATAGCAGACGAGCTTTTTGAACGCTTTGATGAAAATGGTAATTACTTTGGTCCACAAAACTCGCCGGCTTATATAAGCCTTACTACGGGCCGTCCATCGCAGGCGGTACTCATGCAAGTTAACAGGGTAACAAAAGAGACGCGCTGGCATTATGTTCAGGGGGCACCACTTTTTAATGAAGACGGAAAATTATCTATGGTGTTAGTTACGAGCACCGATATTACGGTTCAAAAGAGTGCTGAGCAAAAGATGAAGGAAGGCGAAGAGCGCTTTCGCCTTTTATCCGATGAGATGCCCCAGTTTGTGTGGACGGGCGATGCTGATGGCCATCTCACTTATTTTAACGAAGCGGTATACAAATACTCTGGATTAACTAAAGAGGATATAGCCAATGATGCCTGGATAAAGATTGTGCACCCTGAAGACAGGGAAGAAAATATTGGTTTATGGCAGCAATCCATCGCCACCGGAAAAGATTTTGTTTTTGAACATCGGTTTAAACGTGCTGATGGACAGTTCCGATGGCAGTTAAGCCGCGCAGTCCCGCAAAGGGATGTGCAAGGAGTGATTCAACAGTGGATTGGTACCAGTACTGACATTCAGGATCAAAAAAATGTAAAAGAGCAGTTGGAAAAGTTGGTAGCCGAACGTACCAAAGAACTTCGACGATCCAACGAAGACCTGCAGCAATTTGCCCACGTGGCCTCACACGACTTGAAAGAACCGGTACGTAAAATAAAAACGTTTACCAACAGGTTGGAAGAATATTACAATGGCAAATTGGATGAAACCGCGACACGATTTATAGAACGAATCCATGTTGCTACCAATCGCATGTCCAATATGATTGATGGGGTGCTGGCTTACTCTACTACGAATGCCAGCAAGCAAAGGCCGCAAGTGGTAGACTTGAATGAAGTGATAAGAAGCATTGAAACCGATTTGGAAGTGGCCTTACAAGAAACAGGCGCATCACTTCAATACACCGATTTGCCCATATTGGAAGGCGCCCCGGTGCTGCTTTACCAGCTATTCAATAACCTTATTAATAACTCCATTAAATTTGCCAAAGCCGGAGTACCACCATACATAACTATAGCATCGGAATCATTTGTTGAAGACAATAAAGACTATGTTCGCATCACATTGCAAGACAACGGAATTGGCTTTGAACCTGGACTGGCAGAACAAATATTCGACACTTTCACCCGCCTCAACTCCAAAGACAAATACGAGGGTACTGGATTGGGACTGTCGCTTTGCAAGAAAATAGTGGATCGGCACGGTGGCAGCATCACTGCACACGGAACGCCGGACATAGGAGCAATGTTCACTATAACTCTTCCAGCCCAACAAAACCCGACAAGCATTTAATAATGGCCCAAAAAGTATTTTTATTAGCTGATGATGACAGGGATGATACGGAAATGTTTTGCGAGGCGCTAACCGGGATAGACAATAGTATCATTTGCCATTGCGCAACCGATGGCCGTGGGGCGCTGAGAAAGCTGGATGAACTTGCCGAAAAGCCGCAACTCATTTTTTTAGATGTGAACATGCCTGTTATGAATGGCTGGCAATGCCTGAAACTTTTGAAAGAAGATGAACTGTATAAGCACATTCCTGTTATCATCGTCTCTACCTCGTCTAATCAACGGGAATTAGATATTGCTGCGGAGTTAGGTGCTCTCTGTTACTTTACAAAGCCAAATGACTTTAATGAATTAACCAAGGTCTTGCAGGTGGTTGCGGAATCCCTTGGGGTCGGATTGGAGAACGCACTTCAAAATTTGCAAGCAGGCGGCTCTCAGTTTGTTTTTGCCTTTACCAATGGCAACAAATAATAATAAATTCGAAGCTACTAAATTAAGGAAGGGCTCGCTTTCAAAAATGATTGATTATTAAGGCATTAGCCGTAGAATTTTGTCATAACCGGGCGTCTTAAAATAATTTTTAGCTATATTGGCGCCCTAATAAAAGCCCTTGGCACCATTTTTTACTATTGTGCTGAAACCTAAGCAATGAAAAAGTTTTATTTGTCTCTGATGTCTGCAATCATTAGTATGTACACCTTTGCCCAGGGTGGCCTGAAGGTTGAGATTAAAAAAGAAAGCAACTGGTATGCTTCCCCTATCGCCTGGGTAGTTGGTGCAGCCATTTTTGTGCTAATTCTTGTAGCGATATTAAGGGGCGGTAAAAAGGGGAATTAAGATAAAATTTCGTTTGGGCAATGAGCTAAACAGCGTAATTTGTACGCTGTAGTTAGCTTACTGCCCTTTATTTTCTTGTTTCGTAAGTATATTCTAGTCGGCCTACCAATTTTTTCTGTTTATTGTAACAAAGTTCCTTTGACTTGAGGCCAGTGTCCGAATACGCATATTTCCAGATAAAATAATCAGCGCCACCCTTTTGCGTAGTCCTCATTTCGCTGATCCGGCTATCGGGGTAATAGTCGAAGGTGTAATCAGGAAGAAGCCTGGCAAGCTTGTCATAATATCTAACGATATCGGTTAGTCGATTTTCATCATCGTAGTAATAATAGATTTTTTCTCCAGGTACTCCTTTGCGGTACGACTGTTCTTCGATGACATTGCCCTTTTCATCAGTCAGGAATTTTATCTCACTGCTAACCCGCTCATTACGGATCCGCAACATCTTGGATGGCCTCCCCTGTGGATTATATTCCCATGAGTGAACTTAGGTAGTCTTCGCTTTCTCACCAACAGCCCTGCTGGTATTTACTATGGAAACGGGGTTACCGGCGGAATCATAAGCATATTCATATATCGATACTGATTCATCTGTACTGTCAACGGTTCGGTAGAGATAACCTGTATTATTGTAATAATTTACCAGGGATGATTTAGTTCCGCTTTTTAATGAAGTAGAGGACTTGAGTTGCGTATAGCCAGCATTAAAACTTTGCTCCAGTGAAAATCCTTCTGATGCTGACCCGTCGGCCTCTGAACTTTTTATAATGATCCTCGAAATCTTTTGCTGTTTATACAACCCGTACTGTTCATGGTTGGTTTTGCTTGATAATATATCCTGGTAATAAAACTGGGCATACATAGCAGGGCCCGTAAAGGAAAATAGGGTCAGCAGGGCCAGCTTAAAAGGTATGTTTGACATGGGTTCGAATTCAGTACAAAAGTAAAAGATAAATTGCCTGTATAGGCATATAACACTTATTAACGCTATGAGGCAGGCCAAGTATATAGCCAATTGCCTTATTTTTAACAAAATTCAGCACTTGTCTCACAGGCCTCAACGAGAAGAAAAAAATTGCCTCAACTGCGGAACCTTGGTAGCCGGAAAATATTGCCAGACTTGTGGACAGGAGAATTCTGAACCCAGGGATACAGTCCTGGGATTAATCCAGCATTTCTTGTACGACATTACCCATTTCGACGGTATGTTTTTCAGTAGCCTCAAACTATTGATCTTTAAGCCGGGCATGCTGACCAGGCAATATGTTGAAGGAAAAAGGGCAAGCTACCTGAACCCCATAAAGATGTATGTATTTACATCGGCTATTTTCTTTATCATCTTCTTCACCTTTCTCAATCCGGTAAAGCAACTTACAGATGACTCGGCAGAATCAAAAGTCAACGCATTAAATGCTGTTCGAAAAGACCTGCTGGCGGTCCGTGATAGTTCTGGAACGCCTTATGATACAGTAACGATGAATAAAGCGATTCATGAAATGGACAGTGCCATATCCTCATTAAGATTGAAGGCGGATTCAGAAAAGGAGAAAGCGGCGAATATCAAAAAAGAGGTTGGTGACAGTTTATTGGTTAAAACACCTAACCTGGGTGTAACGATTGATTCTGGGGGCCTAAGGAGCCGGGCAACCGGTGGCAATGGTTTTCTTGAAGGCCTTTCTTTTTCCAACGTAGAAGCATACCAGTTGTACCAGCGTCTTCTGCCAGACACCCTTAAGGATAAGACCTTGAAAAAAGCCGTATTGTACCGTATGATAAAAATTAAGGAGCAGGGTTCTGAAGATAGGATGGAGCCCGTCCGAGCCATGATGGATCGCTTTTTCCATGCATTTCCACAATTGCTTTTTGTGTCTCTGCCCTTGTTTGCATTGTTCCTGAACCTGCTATATGCCAGGCGCAAGCAATACCTTTATGTAGATCACTTGATCTTTACCGTTCACCTTTTTTGCGCCAGTTTTATTTTTATCCTGCTGTTTGCGCTAATCACCAGGCTGAAAAATTTAACCGGGTTGGGTATATTAAGCCTGCTGAATGTTGCCCTCGTTTTCCTCATTTTTTTTTACCAGTATAAAGCGCTTCGTAATTTTTACGGGCAAAGCAGGGGAAAAACTTTTGTCAAATTTCTGCTACTGAACACACTGGCTTCAGTGGCCATGAGTTTGCTTGTAACCGCTTTATTAATCATTGCCGCTATTCAAATATGACCACTACTATTGCCGCCTTTGAAAGACTGATTGCCATAATGGATGAACTCAGGGAACAGTGCCCCTGGGATAAAAAACAAACTGTAGAAACCCTACGGTCTATGACCATTGAAGAGACCTATGAGCTTGCTGATGCTATAACAGACAAAGACTGGAATGGCATTCGTGAAGAACTTGGTGACCTGTTGTTGCATATTGTTTTTTACGCCCGTATTGGTAAGGAAGAAAATAGATTTACCCTCGAACAGGTAATCAATGGAATCTGCGATAAATTAGTCTACCGCCATCCGCATATTTACGGTGATGTCAAAGTTCAGGACGATGAAGAGGTTAAACGTAACTGGGAAAAGCTAAAACTAAAGGAAGGAAAAACTTCAGTACTATCTGGTGTGCCTGTTTCATTACCTTCTATGGTTAAGTCGATGAGGTTACAGGAAAAGGCAAAGCAGGTAGGTTTTGAGTGGGATAACCGAGACCAGGTTTGGGAGAAAGTTAAAGAAGAAACACAGGAACTTGAAGGAGCGGTCAGGCTTTGGCAGGAACAGGGTGAAAGCGACGCGAAACTTCGCGCAGATGTCGAAGATGAACTGGGTGATGTATTCTTTTCGCTCATCAATTACGCACGATTTTTGCGGGTTGACGCCGAGCTGGCGCTGGAAAGGACCAACAAGAAATTTATTTCCAGGTTCCGGGAGATGGAAGCCATGGCTACACTAAAAGGACGCAATTTACACGACATGAGTTTGACGGAAATGGATCAAATTTGGAACGAAATCAAGCGAAAAGGAGTTGATGATTGAATAAATTCTGGAAAGACGCAATTTACCGAAATGCCTATTTTCTGATAGGTGCAGCGTGGCTGTTTACGTTATCTTTTATATTCAGCAATTATTGGTCCTACACCTCATCACCGCAGGGTGTGCGAAAGAATCTGGAAAATTACCTTCAGAAAAAGGAGGCTGGTTTTTTTGAGATCATACAAGACAGTGCCTTGTTGAACAGGCTTATTTATACCCGTGAATCAGCACCCGAAATGCTGAATATCACTGACCGTGAATTTGGTATTTTCCTATATAAGTTGGAAGATTACGGACCCATAAACCTTGCCTTCTGGAATACACAGGAAACATTGCCGACAAATGAAATGCTGGTGATGCCTGATGGTGAATATATGGTTGATCTTCCCAACGGCCAGTATGAACTCATACGTCGAAAACTTGTTTTACCGGGGGATCAAAATATTCTTGCCTTAGCACTCATTCCGATACGATGGAATTTTTACATTGAAAATGACTATTTGAGAAACGGCTTTGTCAATCATCCGAATGTCGAAAAAAACTATTCCATCGCCACGCACAACACAGACTTCCAAGTAAAAAATTCATTAGGAAAAACGCTCTACTACCTGGAAGAAAAAGATAGGGGACGGGTATACAGCAATGACTGGGTCACCATCTTACTGAGGATATTCGGTTCCCTGCTAATCCTGTTTTATCTGCATATGCTGGCAGTTAACATGTCCAGGAAATATGGTGCCGGTTGGGGGATTCTTTTTCTCACTGTCGTAATCATTATCCTGCGAACCGCAACGTATTACTTCAATCTGCCGATAGACTTCCGCCAGTTTGAACTTTTTTCGCCCTCGATTTATGGATCAAGTATCATTTTAAAATCTCTGGGAGACCTTTTGCTGAATTCCCTGTTGTTTTTCTGGATCGCTCTTTTTGCACGAACCCAGATCACCCGGGTTGGTATGACTATAAAAATGGAAAGAAAGCTTTACCGCATCCTTATTGCTGCCGGACTCATGGCCGCGTTGGTTGGTATGACCATACT
Organism: Sphingobacteriales bacterium; assembly: GCA_031372815.1. Taxonomy (GTDB): domain Bacteria; phylum Bacteroidota; class Bacteroidia; order Chitinophagales; family Chitinophagaceae; genus Pollutibacter. Next base: position 2,489 of record JANMMA010000451.1, on the reverse strand, counting down.
CTGTGGAAAGATTATCAGTAGCCTGGTATCAGATTCCCAGATATCTTTCGATGTTACTAACTTTTTTAGTCTTAATCTTTACAGCGTTTTTGGATTCATCGTGTTGTGTTGCGTGTCGATGGGATATTTTATCAGCAGCCAGGTGTTGCTACGGTTTGTAAATTCGTTTCCTGAATCTTCCTTTTTCTTTAAGGGATTAGTGATCGCAGTTATCGGTCTGGGTTATCTGACCCTCAACATCAATATAGAAAATGGTTCGAGTTTTGAACTTGGATTACTGATATGGTTATTGTCTTACCTGGCACTATCTGAAAAGTCGATGATACGCGGGAGCTATTCCATTTCAGGAAGTGCCATGGTATACTGGCTCGTTATTTTTTCTGCATCCATAACCCTGGTGATCAGTGTCCAGAATAGTAAAAAGGAACGTGAGCGACGGATACGGGTAGCCGAAAAACTTGCATGGCAGGCGGATCCTTCCAGCGAAAAATTGCTGAACCTGGCCATTGGCAGCCTGAATAATTACTTCTGGCTAAATAACATGGAGCGATTAAAAAATGAATCAGAGGGAGCAAGGCTTAAGGATTCCATTATCAATGCCAATTTTAGTGCTTACCTGAATAGGTTTGAGACAAGCCTGTATGCATACGATCCATCGGGCCTCCCGCTGAGTGGCGTCGAAAGCCTGACCTATGATACACTGAATACCATCTACACTATGCAGGGCAGGAAAACAGGCATCACCGACCTGAAATATTATGAAACGGCTTTTGATAAATTTTCCTATATATACCAGCGGCAGGTTAAGGATTCAACAGGGCAGGTTCTGGCATATATCTATATGCTATCCAACCCCAGAAGGTATCGCAGTGAAGCCATGATTCCAGAGCTGTTCAAGCAATCGGAGGATTTCTCTTTTGAACGTTCACCCCTGTATGCTTATGGCTTGTATAATGAGTCGGAGCTGATATCCAACGTCAACGACTATCCGTTTCCCTCCGTCTTAACGCCACAGGAAACAAACTTCAACGAGTTTAAGTTTGTCAACGTGAACGGCTACAGCGAACTATGGTATAAGCAATCGGCAGAAAGGCTTGTACTCATTACCAGGAAGAGCAATATCCTTCTTGAAGCCATCACCCTTTTCGCCTACCTGTTTTGTGCATTCCTTTTCCTGGTGGCCCTTTTTCAGGTTGCCAGTGTGATCGTAAAATCTGGTTTCCGATGGTCCACTTTCCGAGACCTTTGGCAATTGAATATCCGTAACCAGATATTTATGACCATTATCTTCATCAGCATATTTTCTTTTGTGATCATTGGTGCTGCTACTATCATATTTTTCATCAACCGGTATAACAGGAATAACCAGGACAGGCTCAGCCGCACCATACAGGTCATAAGCAATGAGATGAAGAGCCGTTTGAATAACGGCGAGTTCAGTATTGACCTTCGTGACCCAAATGACACAGCCAACTATCAAAAGGTATATAAAGAAATAACTGAACTATCGGAAATACATAATGTGGATGTAAACCTCTACAACAGATCCGGCGAGCTAAGTATTTCCTCACAGCCGCTTGTGTATAGTAAAGGTATTCTCAGCCCCATGATGAACCCGGTAGCGTTTTATAATGTTACAACGTTGAGGAAGATCCAGCACGTACAGCACGAACGGACAGGCAGGCTAAGCTACCTGAGCATCTATGTGCCTGTAAGAAACGAAAACAGGGATTTGCAGGCTTATATTAATATTCCTTACTTTACTTCAAGCCGTGACCTCAACCAGGAGATTTCAAATTTCCTTGTGACAATTATCAACCTGAATGCATTTATTTTCCTGATCGCGGGGGTAATCGCGGTATTCCTTACCAATAGGATTACCCATTCCTTTTCATGGATCGGAGAAAAAATGCGGGAGATCAACCTGGGCAAGAGAAACGAAGAAATTACCTGGGCACGGAAAGATGAGATCGGCGGGCTCGTAAAGGAGTATAATAAAATGGTACAAAAGCTGGAACAAAGCGCCGTTGATATTGCTAAATCTGAAAGGGAAGGAGCATGGCGGGAAATGGCCAGGCAGGTGGCGCATGAAATTAAAAATCCGCTCACCCCCATGAAGTTGAGCATACAGTACCTGCAGAAAGCCATCCACAATAATGCTCCCAATGTCAAGGAACTTTCTGCCAGCGTCGCCAATACCCTCGTTGAACAGATCGATCACCTTTCGCGCATTGCTTCTGAATTTTCACAGTTTGCCAATATTGGTAACCAGACCAACGAGGTATTTGACCTTCACGAATTGCTGTATTCTCTGGTATCACTGCATAGCATACACGAAAATGCAGAAGTTAAATGGGAACCCGTACAAGGCAGGATAGAAGTGTTTGCTGACAAAACCCAGATGAACCGCCTTTTTACAAATCTGCTCCAGAATGCGGTTGAGGCCATCCCATCAAACAAAAAAGGGCTGATCATGATACGCGAAGAAC
>JANMMA010000399.1:0-14780 GCA_031372815.1 Sphingobacteriales bacterium | reverse complement strand
ACTGTGCTGTCAGAATCTGACGGCGCATGATGAAAAGTCACTTCCGGATATGCTGCACTGCTGCTTTGATTAGATGACATAAGCTATATTAATAATGTTGAGATGATAGATCAGATCAGGTAAAAACACAGAAACACAAATACCCATACCAGATCAACAAAGTGCCAGTATAGACCAGCCTTCTCAATCATCTGGTAATGTCCTTTACGGTCAAACACACCATTGATCGCCATTACAAGCATTACAATGTTGATGATCACTCCGGAAAAAACGTGAAAGCCGTGAAAACCCGTTATGCCGAAAAAATAACCGCCGAATGCAACAGGACCGGGCGTCATCACTTCATGACCGTCATGCATTACTCCCGAACCGGCACCCCAGGGGTTTTTGCTTACAGTGGTAGAAAGTTCTGCAATTTTACCATCGATCATTACTGCATGATCACCGGTTATAAGGTGCGTCCATTCCCATGCCTGGCAGGCAAGGAAAGCAAATCCGCCTACAATGGTCCAACTCATCCACTTAATCACCCCTTTACGATCCATGTGGTGGCCGGCATGTACTGCCAATACCATAGTGACTGAACTGATGATCAGGATAAACGTCATTAGGCTCACAAACGCAAGCGGAAGGTTCATATGCCCCGCAAAAGGGAAAGCATTGAACACATGGTTGGGATCAGGCCAGTAGTTCTGGCTGAAACGGATGGTGCCATATGATATCAGGAATGCCCCGAAAGTGAACGTATCACTCATCAGGAAATACCACATCATCAGTTTGCCGTATTCTACATTGAACGGACTTCTACCTCCGCCCCACCATTTGGTATCCGCATGTACTGCTGTTGCCATGTTTTATTTCATGTTTTGGGTTCGCAAAAATAATTCTACCTGCGCTATTTCATCAAACTAAAAAAGATAAATAAATATATCCAGAGCAGGTCTACAAAATGCCAGTAAGTAGCTGCAACATCCACCGGTACCGCACTGTAATTTCTCGACTTTGTACTTAACGCCCTCAGGTAGACCACTATCAGTGCAATCACACCACCGAGTACGTGAGCTCCATGAAGTGAAGCAATGGCCAGTAAAAATGAATACGAAGCGTTTGATCCCGCACCCGTTAACCTGATGTCCTGCTGCTCATAACCAACAAATCCGATCACCTGCAAAATCAGGAATAAGATACCGAGAATGGCTGTTATTCCCAGTAACTGGCGGTATTTCCGCATCTCCCTGTTTAAAAATGCTTTTTGCGCCAGGTATATTGTCAAACTGCTTAACAAAATAATGCCGGTTGAAATCCAGAACGCTTTGGGCATTTCCAGCATAGACCAGTTTGCCTGGCTTCGCTTTACAATGTAAGCGCTCGTAAGTCCGGCAAACATCATCACAATACTTCCGATTCCCACCCATAGGGTGAATTTATGCGGATGTACTTTCTTTTTTTGGTATTCAACACTCATTACACTCATCTCATTTCGAATTACGGATTACGGATTACGAACAACGAATTGCGGATTACGGATTACGAATTACGGATTGTAAATACAGGATCCGAAATCCGTAATGCGTAATCCGCAATGCTTGCCTTATGGGCAGACAAGGTGTTGCTACACCTTGTCTGCCCATAAGGCAAGCAATACCACCGGCAAATAAATATAAGAACTAAACATTACCCTTCTTGCCGCTTTCACATCCAACTCTCGATATAACCTCAGGCATTGCCAGACCATAAACAGATTTGCAACGGCCAAAACACCAACACTTATCATTCCAGACATCCCCGTAACAAAGGGCAATACACCCAATGGTATAAGAATAACTGAATACATGATGGCCTGAACTGCTGCGTATTTGGTTGGGCCACCTTTATCGGGAAGCAGTTTAAATCCTGCTTTGCTGTAATCATTATACGCTACCCATGCAATGGCCCAAAAATGTGGGAACTGCCAGAAGAACTGGATACTGAATAATATCCATCCACCAAGGGTAAAACTTCCTGTGGCTGCCACCCAGCCGATAAGGCAGGGTAAAGCCCCGGGAATACCACCTACCAGCACGGCAATCGAATGTTTCTTCTTTAGGGGAGTATATACAAAAGCATATAAAAACAGACTGAAGGCTGAAATTCCAGCCGAAAGCCAGTTGAAGTAAAACCCCATCATGAATACACCGATCACGCCTGCAACGAGTGCGAAGGTCCAGCCTTCATCTGCACTCATCCTACCCGCCGCTACCGGCCGGTTAGAGGTTCGCTTCATCAGCCCATCGGTATCTTTTTCCACTACCTGGTTGATGGCGTTGGCTGATCCCGTAATCAGCATGCCCGCTACAAAAAGTAAAAGAACTGATTGAACATCAAATGAAATCCCTGGGGCGAGCAGGTAGCATATTACACATGAAAAAACTACCGTGAAACTCAGGGTGAATTTTACCAATTGAAAATAATCCCTGAACTTTTGCATCAAGGGCGATACGCCTTTTGATGCCTCTTCCCCCTTTTCATTCACTGTTGTCAAATATCTTGTCCCGAACTTCGGGATTAGTGTTTCGATTCGTTTTCTCCTACAGGTTCTGTCTGAGGAATAAATTCCCTTCCATCTTTTCCGTAGTCATAAGGCCAACGATGAACCTCTGGAACTTCACCAGGCCAGTTACCATGACCAGGATTAATCGGCGTGGTCCATTCGAGGGTGTTTGCACCCCATGGATTTTGTGTCCTCACTTTCCTTCCTTTAAAAATGGAATAAAAGAAGTTGAACACCATCAGCAGTTGCACTGCGAAAACGATCATGGCTACCGTACTAATGAACCTGTTCAGTTCACCAAACTGTTTGAACGATTCCCAGTTACTGAAGTCGGCATAGCGGCGTGGCACACCTGCAAATCCCTGGTAGTGCATCGGCCAGAAGATCAGGTAAGCGCCCACCAACGTTACCCAGAAATGTATGTAAGCCATGGTATTATTCAAATACCGGCCATATAATTTGGGGAACCAGTGGTATACACCGGCAAACATGCCAAAGAACGATGCAACGCCCATAACAATATGGAAGTGAGCCACCACAAAGTAGGTATCATGCAGGTGAATATCCAGTGTTGAGTTACCAAGGAAAATACCGGTAAGTCCGCCTGAAATAAATAAACTCACGAAACCAATGGCAAACATCATGGCAGGTGTAAACCTCAGGTTTCCCCTCCATAATGTGGTGAGCCAGTTAAATACTTTAATCGCAGACGGTACCGCAATCAACAACGTAAGCAATACGAAAAACGCACCCAGGAACGGGTTCAGTCCGGTTACAAACATATGGTGTGCCCATACCAGGAAGGCCAGTGCAGTAATTGCGAACAAAGAACCAATCATTGCCAGGTATCCGAAGATGGGTTTGCGTGAATTCACACTCAATACTTCAGAAACCATACCCATGGCAGGCAAAAGGATGATATATACTTCAGGGTGTCCTAAAAACCAGAACAGGTGCTGGAAGAGAATGGCGCTTCCACCCTCGTTAGGTAGGATCTCCCCTTTTACGACAATATCAGACAGATAGAAACTTGTTCCCAGGTTCCTGTCGAACAATAACAATATTGCGCCAGACAGTAACACAGGGAAAGATAGTACACCCAGCACAGCGGTAAAGAAAATGGCCCACATGGTCAGCGGCATCCTGGTCATCGCCATACCCTTGGTGCGCATGTTAAGAATCGTGGAAATATAATTCAGACCACCCAGCAAGGATGACACGATGAACAATGCCATCGAGACCAGCCAGAGGTCCATACCTATTTTTGATCCTTCAGATGCCTGTCCGAGAGCACTTAATGGAGGATAGATGGTCCATCCGCCTGCTGCCGGTCCTGTCTGGACAAACAATGAAGAGAACATGACAATAGATGCACCAAAGAAAAACCAGTATGACAGCATATTCAGGAAAGGCGACGCCATGTCCCTGGCGCCAATTTGCAAGGGAATAAGCAGGTTCGCAAATGTTCCACTTAAACCGGCTGTCAGTACAAAGAATACAAGTATTGTTCCGTGCATGGTCACGAGGGCATAATAGAAATTATCCGTGATCCTTCCGCCCCTGGCCCACTTACCAAATACGTCTTCCAAAAATGGAAATGTCATCTCAGGATATCCGAGTTGCAAGCGAAATAAGACGGAGAAAAGCCCGCCTATAATTGCCCAGATCATACCCGTGATCAGGAATTGCTTCGCGATCATTTTATGATCCTGGCTGAATACATACTTGGAGATAAAAGACTCCTCGTGATGATGATGCTCATGGTGCGCATCATGACCCGTTGCCTGGGTTATCACTGACCCTTCCTGCCCATGGATTGTAATATCACTCATCAGATTATTTTTTTCAGTTCTTTTTGTAAAACTATTTCGTTAGCTGTGCCATCGGCTTTGCAGTGCTCGAATCAGCAGGTAATGCAGCAGGTGTTGCGGGAGTGGCTTTTTGCTCCATCAGCGTAACATACTGCGGCTTTTTACCAGCAAGCCAGGCATTATATTCTTCCTGTGTTTCAACAATCACCAAACCTTTCATGGAATAATGACCTGTTCCACACATCTGATCACAAGAAATCTCGTACACGAAATCTTTATTGCCGGTGATCTTCTTCATCTCAGTGGTGGTGTATTTAGGGGTGAACCAGATCGTAGTGGGAATGCCGGGTACGGCATCCATTTTCATCCTGAAATGTACCAGCCCAACGTCATGGATAACATCCTGAGCATTGATCACCAGTTGTACGGGTTTATTGACAACAAGGTGCATTTCTGTAGCCTCGAGGTCATCATGACTCGCCCCATCTTCCCAATCTACACCAAGTGCATTTCCATTTGATGCGTCAGTGAGTCGATAATTCTTTCTTCCCAATACACCGTCTTTTCCAGGATACCTCATCATCCAGTTGAATTGCTTTCCCGTGATCTCAACCACCTGTGCATCTTTGGGAGCCTCTCCTGTTATGCCGAACCAATAGTACAATCCAAAACCAACCAGAACAGTCAGGAAGATCGCCGGTACAACTGTCCAAAGTAATTCCAATTTGTTGTTATGCGGGAAATAGAACGATTTCCTTTTTTCCGTATACTGGTATTTAAAAGCAAACCAGAATAGCAAAATCTGCGTGAGCAGAAACACTAAGCCGGTAATGATGATGGTGATCCATAACATGAAATCTATTTTCTCTCCATGTTCTGACGCAGCAGGTTTTCCGAGCAATGTTCTGTCGTAAAACAGGTCATTACACCACCATGCGGCCGCAAGGCCGAGTACCAGGAAGGCAAGGAAAAGAAAAGCATTAATCCGGTTATTCTGACGGAATGTTGTTTCTTCACCTTTCAGTACTGCTACATATTCACTGGCTTTAGCAATCTGGAAAACAACCAGAAAGGCCAGTGCTAGAATCGCTAGAATAAGGTAACCAGACATTTTTATTCTACAGTTTAAATAATAACGTTTACAATATCTTTTTCACTATATCAACATCACACGTGATGAATAATACTTTCTTTCAGAAACGGGTGGTAACGTGGTACCAGTGGTCTGCTAATTAAAGCCCGGCCAACAAAATGCATGATCAGTCCGGCATAAAGGGCAAGTATACCAAATTCGAACCAACCCAGGCTATAATGTTCACCTAAAGCTCCGGGCATAACCATCTGGAAAAAATCGATCCAGTGACCCACTATTATTAACACCGCAACGAACGTCATGGTTGTATAATTTCTTTTTGAACCCTTTCTCATCAGTAACAGGAACGGCAACAGGAAATTTACAACCAGGTTCAGGTAAAATATGCCCTGGTATACTCCCTGTGTCCGCGGCTTGAAATACACTGTCTCTTCAGGAATATTTGCATACCAGATCAGCATGAACTGTGAATACCACAAATAGGTCCAGAATATGGAAAAGGCAAACATGAATTTACCCAGGTCATGTAATTGCTCGTCTGTGGTATATTCCAGATAATCATTATTCTTCAGGTAAATAACAAACAGGGCGATGAGCGACATACCTGATACAAAAGTACTTGCAAAAGTATACCAGCTATACATCGTGGAATACCAGTGTGCGTCGATGCTCATCAGCCAAAGCCAGGGAATTGTTGAACCTACTGTAAGCCCAAAGAAAACAATGAAAGTTGCAGCCCATACCGTGTTGGAATGTACCCAGCTTTTCGCTTGCTCGATGCCGTTCATCGGTTCGTCAGTGACAGCAGACAACTGCCTCATTTTACGACCTACCAAAGTCCATACTGCCAGCGTGATGATGGTCCATGCAAAGAAGAAGGTTGGATTGAGGAAAGCAGATTTGCCGGTCAGAATTTTATCAGCCTTCACGGCATCTGTATCCAGCCAGTGGTAAATATGATGCTGATGACCAAATATGATTCCCACAAATACCAGTAAGGCAAGTACGGCAAAAATGGGCACAACCGCAGATATGGCTTCCGGCACACGGCGAAACGCTACCTGCCATCCACCCATCGCAAGCGTAGTAATGCACATGAAGAACATGCTGGCATTACAGATCAGCAGGAAAAATATACTGTTCTGCATGAGTACTGCCCAGAATCTTGTCTGGCTGTGTTCATCTTTGCTTAATCCCAGGAATAAAAATCCCAGTACCAGGACCAGCCCCCCAACGGCAAGCAGGCCCATTGACCACTTTTTGTATCCAGGAGTAACTTCAAATTGTTGCTTGATCATCGGATCTTATTAATGCTTTCTGAATGAATTATTTTGACTTGGCAGATGCAGCAGCAGGTGCTGCAGCGCTTGAATCAGCCGTTGGCTTAGCCGACATTGCGGCTGGCGCAGGGCTTTGTTTTCCTTTTATATAGGCGATCACCATCCAGCGCTCATGTGTGGCCAGTTGCGAAGCATAGCTTCCCATCAGGTTTTTCCCGTAGGTAACAGAGTAATACATCTGGCCTTCAGGCATTGATTCATATTTAGCATCTCCCACCAAAGTGGCGGGTTTAGCCGGGTAAGGGCCATCTCCACCTTTATACAATGGACCATTTCCATCGAGTTTGCTGCCATGGCAGATGGCACAATGGATGAGGTATAACCTTTCTGCTTCTTTATTTTGATCGGCAGACAATGTCGGCAACGGATTTTTTACACTGCGCGATGCATAATAATGCGTAGTGTCTCCGATGCCGTCTTTGGCAATATGAAACGGCATGGTTTCACCCCGCCTCACCGTTCCGGCAACGGGCTCGCGGTTTGTCTGCCCGTCTTTGAAAATGGTATTGGTGGTATTGCTTTCGTAAGCCCTGCTGGTCGACATATCAGGCATGTACGCTTTGCCGCGAGTCCTTTTCACATCGTTGCATCCTATTGCTAAAACAAGCAAAACTGTGCATGAAAGTGATATAATGCTGAGTTTTTTCATTTTATTGATTCTTGCTTTATGCTATGGCCTGCTCGTTTTTGTAAAGCTTTTGTTCCCTGTCGTACCTGCCAATCCACCATCCTTCTTCCGCAACCTGTGTATTGATTTGCTGCGCCCCAGCCTGCGCAAGGAAATTCTTCACTTCTTCTTCATTTGTTTTTGCCGTGCACTCGATTACCATAACAAACAGATCGTCCGTAGCTCTTGCATGAAAATGGTGCTTCTTGATAAATGGTGCAAGCTGGCAGAGATAACAAAACGTAAGTACCATACCCACCGCTGCCATCAACACGGTCAATTCGAAAGTTATCGGTATCCATGCGGGAAGGGCGAAGTTTGGCTTACCACCAATATTCACCGGCCAGTCTTTCGTAAAAGACCATGTCATGAATGACACAGCGATCGTTGTACCGGTGAGACCAAAAATGAAACCCGCGGTATGAAGACTGGTCTCCCGCAATCCCATAGCGTGGTCAAGACCGTGCACAGGGAAAGGTGTATAGATGTCGTGAATCTTATATCCTGCCTTTCTAACTTTGGAAACTGCCGGAAATAAGACCTTTTCATCATCGAAACAGCCTACAACAAATTTTTTAACTGCCATGTATCGTGTTTTACGAATAGTTTAATTAGTGCTGAGTGATTTTTACCGTGCCGCCATGGTCATGATCGTCATGATGTACCTCGTGGTAAAACTTATCATCATCCATATTATCCAAAGTACCCATGTCATTTTTAAAACTTTCTCCCGTGGTCTTCAGCACATGCTTGATCTCCGCGATAGCAATTACCGGGAAGTATTTAGCGAAAAGGAAGAAGCATGTAAAGAACAAACCGAACGTTCCTACATAGAAACCGATCTCCCAAATAGATGGACGGTAGTATATAGACCAGCTGGATGGCAGGTAATCACGATACAGAGAAGTAACAATAATTACAAACCTTTCGAACCACATACCAATATTCACTACTATACTCATGATAAAAGTAAAGGTGACGTTCCTTCGAAGCTTTCTGAACCAGAATAACTGTGGAGAGATCACATTGCACGACATCATCAACCAGTAACTCCATCCATAAGGACCGGTCATACGATATTTGAAAGCGTCCTGCTCAAAGCCTACCTGGCTGTACCACGACATAAATAATTCTGTCAGGTAAGCACAACCTACAATAGAACCCGTCAGCACGATCACCTTGTTCATGGCCTCAATGTGGCCCAGGGTAATATAGTCCTGGAGGTTCATTACTTTACGGGCAACTAACATCAGCGTTTGTACCATAGCAAAACCGGAGAAGATAGCACCTGCAACGAAGTAAGGAGGAAAGATGGTGGTATGCCATCCGGGAATGACCGAAGTGGCAAAGTCGAACGATACAATAGTGTGTACTGATAAAACCAGCGGGGTGGACAAGCCGGCTAGCACCAGCGAAAGGCTTTCGTGCCGCTGCCAGTGTTTTGTACTGCCCGTCCATCCAAAAGCTGTAATGCCGTAAAAATGTTTTCTGAATTTGGTCTTGGCGCGATCCCTTACCGTGGCAAGATCCGGTATCAGACCAGAATACCAGAATAAAAGAGAAACCGTAAAATAAGTAGATATCGCAAACACGTCCCACATCAGCGGAGAGTTATAGTTGGGCCATAAAGGACCACGAGTATTTGGGTAAGGCAGCGTGAAGAAAGCCATCCATACCCTTCCCATATGGAAAATCGGAAATTGACCAGCACACATTACCGCAAATATTGTCATGGCTTCCGCAGCGCGGTTAACACCAGTTCTCCAACCCTGGCGGAACAATAAAAGGATTGCTGAAATCAGTGTACCAGCGTGACCAATACCTACCCACCACACGAAGTTGGTGATGTCCCAACCCCAGTTAATGGTTCTGTTCACGTTCCACTGGCCGATGCCATACACCACTTCACGGTATACAGAATACACGCCAAACATGAGGAAGACTACGGAGATAAAAAACCCGATATACCATAAAGTGCTGGGTTTAGCCTCTATCGTATGACAGATATCCTCCGTAACATCATGGTAGGTTTTCTTGCCATCCACTAACGGTTCCCTGATCGGCGATTCGTATTTAATCAAACTCATTTGATTGGTATATTGTCTAATGACTAATTCTCAAAATTGTACTTCACATTAACCACTTTTCACATATTACCGCATGAGCACGAAGTGCTCAATGTCCTGTTTCAACTTTTTCAATCTTTTCCGCCCCTGCATCTACATGTGCAGTCTCAACAATAGGCAACCCTACTTCCCTGTCTGTATTCCTGATCTTCGCCAGGTAATTTACATTCGGCAATACGTGCAGTTGCTCTAAGGCATAGAATACCCTGTTCTTTTGGGTGCCTTCCCTGAGTTGTACGATCGGGCTTTTCTTATCGTGTACGTTTCCGAAAACGATGGCGCTGGTCGGACAAGCCTGCTGGCAGGCTGTCTTCACATCCCATGTTCCATTCGCACCCGTTTCGATCGGCCTGTTTTCTTTCTTTGCGGTAAGTTTTCCGGCCTGTACACGCTGGATACAGAAAGTACATTTTTCAATAACACCCCTAGACCTTACGGTTACATCAGGATTCAACACCATGCGGGTAAGGTCATCGTTCATCATCATAACTGAATCATCAAGTACTTCACGCTGATTATCCGGGAAACTGTCAGCACCCAGGTAATCGGCCCAGTTGAAACGGCGTACTTTATATGGACAGTTGTTCGCGCAATATCTTGTACCGATACAACGGTTATAGGCCATCTGGTTAATGCCTTCACTACTGTGGTTGGTCGCGTTTACCGGGCAAACGTTTTCACAAGGTGCATTGTCGCAATGCTGGCAAAGCATCGGCATGAAGACCACATTCAGTTTATCCAAATCGTCATTGCCCTGTTCATCGCGATAGGTAGCGAAATAGCGATCTATCCTCAGCCAGTGCATTTCGTGTGCCCTCATCACTTCGCTCTTGCCCACTACGGCAACATTATTTTCGGCAGTACAGGCTACGCTGCAGGCACCGCAACCAATACATGAATTAAGGTCGATGCTCATTCCCCATTTGGGACCAGGATAAGGGAAATCGGGGTACAGCGTACCTTCCACCCTGTAATTTCCAGATTGCTTGGCATAATCTTCTGCAAGCTCGTCCCTGTATTCAGCGACTACTTTAGGATGTTTACGGAATTCACCGATGCTATATTCTTTTACCACTTCAGTTCGTCCTTCGTACTGATTATGGCTCTGTGTATAGGCTAGTTTAGCAATTTCTGAAGTCTTTTCGTACGTAACATCAGTGACCACATAATTGAAGGTATTTCCATCGAAGCTTACCATAGGATAAGCATTAACGCCTACGTTGGCACCTGCCCTACCTGCTCGTTCCGTTCTTCCATATCCCAGCGCCACCGCGATTACATTAGCGTGCATGCCCGGTACAGCAAGGATGGGCAATTTCAGTTCTTTCGAGCCAGCCTTTATGGTAATCACCGGCTTTCCCATTTCCACTTCATAATTATCGTCTATCTTAATACCCAGCTCTTTAGCCATGGCATAAGAGATCACTGCGTAATTGTCCCATGTTGCTTTAGTCACCGGATCCGGCAACTCCTGTAGCCATGGATTATTCGCGTCTTTACCGCTTCCGATAGATATCTTGGAATACAACACCAGTTCTGCTTTGCCTCCTTTTTTGGCCGCCGCGAGAGCGGATGCTGCAGGGGCAACGGTAGCGGCATTGAATGCAGAGGTTGCAGGTGTAGATGCCGTTTCGAGCACACCATCCTGCAGTACTTTATCCATCGCTTCCTGGCTGCCTAATTTATTCAGCCAGTAACTGCGTACATAATCCCCATATGCTGTATTGTTACCACTCCATTTCATCAGTGATGTCTGGAATGCACGCGTTTTGAACAATGGTGCAATAGTGGGCTGAAGGAAACTGATATAGCCTGTTTTCGGCTCAGCATCACCCCAGCTTTCAAGGAAATGATGATCCGGTATTACATATTTACAAAGCGATGTGGTTTCATCATCCCTGTCATTAAATGAGACAGAAAGCTTCACCTTTTTTAGTCCATCGGCAAACTTCTTTCCATCATAATAATCATAGGCAGGATTTACGCCACTGATGAGGACTGCGCCTATACTTCCGGCATTCATGTCCAGCACCAGTTGTGCCATATCTTTATCTATACCAAGGTTTGTATTCAGTGTGGTTCCCCAGTTGATGGTTTTGCCATTGGCACCGATCGCTTCATTGATGGCATTGACCACGACCTGTATATTGGGATCATTGCTACCCGACACTACCAGGGCATTTCCACCTGACTGTTTCAGCATATTGGCCGCCATATCCAGGCCTTTTTTAAGCCTTGCATCAGACAAGGCCGGGGCTGTTACATTTCCGCCTAAACGGGAAAGCAGGTTCAGGGCTACAGCACCTGATTCAGACGGACGATGGATATACCTGTCGTCCGCATTGGCACCTGTCATGCTCAGCATTCCCTCAAACTGGATGTGCTTGCTCATCTGGGCATTGGTTGGATCAACTTTTCTGCCCACACTATACTGTCGTGCAAATTCAACGGGATTTAACCAGGTACCCAGAAAATCGGCATCTAGACCAACGATCACTTTAGCGTTATCAAAATGGTAAGAAGGAATGGCGCGTTTGCCGTAACAGGCTTCGTTAGCAAGCAACATACCGCTGCGCGAAATTGCGTCATATTGAACATGGCGGCTTCCAGGAAATTTGGCCAGGAAATCTGCGATCACCAGTTTGGTAGTCGGTGAATTTACAGTTGAGGTGAGTAAAACAACAGGAGCGCCGCCCAGACCGGCCATTGCTTCTCCCACCATTTTATCAAATGCGTCAAATGTGGTGACTTCTTTGAAGTCTTTGCCATCATTCTGCATAGGGTAACGTAAACGGGCCGTATCGTATAAATTCAGCACTGATGCCTGCACCCTGGGAGAGGTTCCGCCCTGAGTGAGTGAAGAGAGTTCATTACCCTCAATCTTGATCGGCCTTCCGTCGCGCACTTTAGCAACAATAGGAACGGCTTCTCCGTCCTGCACATAGGTGGTAGCGTAATAATTTGGTATACCCGGAACCTGGTTATCAGGCTTGTTCAGGTAAGGGATACTTTTTTGTACAGGCATTTCGCAACTTGCGGCAGCCATGGCAGCAGCCGTACTAAAGCCAAGATATTTTAAGAAATCCCTTCTGGGCGTTTTGGCAGACAAGAGTGATTCATCTTCCTGAACCGTCAGATCTTCAGCAAATTCATCCTGCACGCTTTGTACAAAAGCTTCAGTCTGTTTCAGTTCCCCTAAAGATTGCCAGTATTTTT
The DNA here is from genome assembly GCA_031372815.1 of Sphingobacteriales bacterium. Lineage (GTDB taxonomy): Bacteria > Bacteroidota > Bacteroidia > Chitinophagales > Chitinophagaceae > Pollutibacter. The sequence goes on along the minus strand of JANMMA010000399.1, from coordinate 1,997 downwards.
TGTGCTCCATAATGCTTTTGTAGATTGAAATTTCGGTTCAGGAAGTGATCAGACCAACGGGAAATGCACACTACTAGTAGTGACACTTCATACATTCAGTACCGCCGATCTTTTCTACAGTTACGCTATCCATCTTTTTGTTTTTGATGTCTTCATGGAACTTTTCGTAAATACTGTAAAATTTATTGTCAGTGAACTGAACTTTCGATTCCCTGTGACAGTTGATACACCATCCCATACTAAGGTCGCTGTATTGATACACTTCTCCCATTTTCTGGATCTCTCCGTGGCAGGTCTGGCAGGCTTGCTGGCCAACCGCTACGTGCTGGGCATGATTGAAATAGACGTGATCAGGCAGGTTATGTATCCTTACCCATTCGATAGGCTTGCCGCTTCCGGTGTACAATTTCTTCCCGGGATCCCATCCGGCATATTCATACAGCTTCTGAATCTCGGCGGTACCATCTACCGATGAACCGTCTTCCCGAAACAATTTTGGACCTTTAGCATACTCATTTATACCCATGTGACAGTTCATACAAACATTCACGGAAGGAATGCTGGCCTGCTTGCCCTGCATAGCGCCGGTGTGGCAGTATAAACAACTGATCTGGTTTACCCCGGCGTGAACCTGGTGAGAATAGTATATTGGTTGTTCGGGCTGGTAATTTTTGCTGCGGCCCAATCCCTGCGCTCCCTGGAACAACAGGTAACCACCAACCATGAATAATACGATGGCGGCAATGGCGATGTAGGCTTTATTACGGTAGAAAGGAACGGGCTCAGAAGCCGGCATGCCTTCCTGTTCATCTGAAAGTTTCTTGAGGTTACTGTTTACCTGCAGCAGGATCAGTGCGATCACTGCCAGGATAAGGGTCAGGATACCGAAAATCAATGCACTGTCATTGGCCTGAGAGGCAACTTCGGCGGGGTTTACACCCTGTCCACCAGCGCCGGTGGCGGCAGCCGGACCAGCAGCTTTCGCAGCAGCGGCGGTTTCTACATAGCCAAGGATGGCGTCAATATCCTTTGCGGTAAGCTCGGGAAATGCCGTCATCTGTATTTTATTATACTCGGTATACACGGCAACCGCACGAGGGTAACCGCTTTTAACAACAGCAGCACTGTTATTTATCCAGGCATATAATTTGTCCTTTTCGGGCCAGCGGTCTTGTACCCCCACAAGGGCAGGACCAATCAGCGCCTTATCCACGGCATGGCAGGAAGCACATTTCTGGCTGAACAATGTTTTTCCATCCTGTGCATTCACGGTAACGGTCAAACTCAGTAAAAAAATCAGGACAAATCCAGGGAAGAGAGGTTTAACAATGGATCGATGATGACTCATAATCACAATTGGTTGATGTAACGTGGATAAAATCCAGCTTAGGCTGCAAAAATAAGGTACGAAAGACACAAAATATCATCCTATTTTAACTTTTTTTAAACCAATATCAGCGCGGGTTTACAGAGATTGTGGAACATTACAATAATATATTGTCATAAAACTGTAACCAGCCTGTGGAATGAACATTACTTCATTCGTTGCGTTTAATTTGACAAAATTTTTATTCTCTTTGCAATATGCTTGATCGCCTTAAAACAAAATGGAAGGTAAATGGAACGCAGCTTTTTCTGATCCTCTGCACTTTTGCAGTAACAGGAACACTCACTGCGTGGATATCCCGGTCCATAACCGGATGGGTTGGCTTCAATGAGGAAACCTTTTGGTTATGGAAGACCCTACTTCGCCTGGCGGTTCTCTTGTTCGGCTACCAGGTCATCATCCTGGTTGTTTCCATTTTCTTTGGCCAGTTCCCGTTTTTCTGGAATTATGAAAAAAAGATCCTTAAATGGATGTTCGGAAAAAAACCCGCACTGAAGCAGGACAATATCAAACTTGCCGGCGACACGCCTGCTTCATAAACCCCCGCCTTTGAAAAAAATCGCGATTTTTGCCTCTGGTACCGGGACCAATGCCCAAAAGATCATCGATT
>JANMMA010000264.1:0-9282 GCA_031372815.1 Sphingobacteriales bacterium | reverse complement strand
TACTTGCTACAAATGCAATACTGCCCCGCTCTTTTGCCAATATATATTTCTCGGAAAGTGTTAGTCCCCCACCCTGTCGCCTCATGGTGTCATACACAAAGAAATTTCCAGCATTACACCCATTAACTACAAACACCGGATATTTTCCGGGATTGTTATAGGTGTTTGGGTCATCGATATTAAACTCCAGTGTATTGGAAGATGAGTGCCCAAAGTAGGTTAGTAAAGCCAAACCTTCTGCAAACACATCCTGCAACTGGTTGGAGTTTAGTTGCTCCACCGACAGTGAACTGTTCTTGCTAAAACTGTAAATGTTGCTGCCGGTAAGGGTATCTTCAAGAATGCCTTTGTTGGCATTCATGTAACCATAAATGACGGCTTGTAGAAAAGGGTCACTGCCGCCAATGGCGTGCACACCATTTTTCATCCAGGCTTTGTCCTTGATAGTTTGTTGTCCGGTTACTGCGGCCAGTTCATATTGCCTGACTTTTTGCAGATAGTTTTCTATTTCATCACCACTTACTGCAGATACTCTTCCAATCGGTATTTCGGGAACAGGGGAAAGGCTCTCATTGGCCAGCACATTGTCGGACCCTGGTGAACCGAAAGTTGGAATAAGGCTGATAGCATCGGTAATGGAAAACGATTCGTTCTTGCGGTATTCACTATACAATATGCCACGTCCCAGTAAGAGTATATAGCGGGGTCGCCTGGCAAATGTGTTTTTGGCAAATGCAATGAAGTTTTTAACGGCAAGGGGATGCATTTTAATGCCATAAGCGAACTGGTCCATCAGTTGATCTATGTCGTAGGTTTTCGCGTTATATCCGCCGCCAGCTACAGATGAACGGTATAGCCGATAATTCTCAACGGGATTACCCAACGGGCCTACCGTTAATTTATTATTTGAAATGATGAGGTAGTCTCCCTGGTTCGATGCCTGTGAATAATTGACAAAATTTCTGGCAACAAATCCATTTATGGATTGAATGGCGGAAGCGTTCATCAATACCAACCTGCGGCTAAGTGATGAGGGCTCTAGTGCAAACCTCACAATGCCAGGAACAGAGTTATCACCGACGTATCGTTTGCCATTGGTAATATCATATAGCACGGGAGAAGAAGAGCCACCATTGAAATTCGAAATTTCCAAATAGTTTCCGGAAGGATTTGCAGCAAGGTCAAATTCAAACTGTGAGGCACCACCGAAATTAAACAGGCGTGGATAAGTTATTTCATATGTTGCGGCCACCATCCTGTCTGATACCACCGGTGAAGAATTGCTGATAAGGACATTGTCTCCGCCGGGTTTCCCTAAAATGCTAACGGACAGGGGCACCTGCTTTTTTACCGTTTTGAAATAGTCCATCGGTTCTTGCACCAGTAATGAACCATTTATCGTTACATTGAAACTTCTTTGGTTAAGTGCATTTCCCGATCCCGAAACAAATAAGGTAGCGTTGGGTCCCGACAGATAGGGAAAAAGATTCAGGGTTTCGTTGAGTGGTGTAGAGGGGGCAATATCCCGGGACGACCAGCCTTCACCAGGATCATAGCTCGATGAGAATACGTATTCACCCACCACTGCTGCGAATCCTGGATTTATTTTGTCTCTGAAACCACGCCTGAATGTATACAGGAAGTAAGGTTCAGGCGGAAGTGTATTTGCCGCGACATTATTCACAGCATCGGCTAATCGAAGATTTCCACCCGTAGGGTTTACCGTAAGATAATAAGCCGCTGTATCAGTTTGAAGACTCCATTTATCAGAAGGCTGATTTGCGGGATTTTTGTACAACTTAAGATCAGCCTTACCGTCGTTCATCTGTCCATAAAACTCGATAAAGCCAGACCCTCCAAGCGTTCCTGAAGGAACAGATGTATAAATAGGAACCTGGCTACCGTTTCTCCATAACTGGAAATCCTGTGCCTGTGTACCGCCTAATCCGGCAGTAGTGAGCACGGCAGCATTGATTCTGTACAAGCCGTTAACGCCTACTTTGAATTTAAAATAAGTTTTATTGTAATCGATCCATTCGTTATTGTATTGTGCATTCCCCGCAATGTAGGTGAGCAGCATCAATAGCATTAGTATTTTTCTCTTCATACCAGGTTAAGTTTGGTCATTTTTCTTTCTTCTTTTTCACAAGATTCAGCCGTAAAGAAAATATATGGGTATATAAAGGGTTGGATTGATTAGCCAGGTTAGTAAATGCGTAATCGATGCCAATATTCTTAAGTTTGAATCCCACACCGATGCTGGGCTGATAGATCCAGACCTTTTTCTGGTTAAGGGTATCACCATCGGCCAGGGCCTGCTGAAAATTAGTGATACCGGCCCTGATAAAGATGAGGTTCTTATACCCAAGTTCCGCGCCAAGGCGGGGATCTATACTGGCGAAATCAGAACTGATAACAGTATTTCTTTTACCGTCGAACGTCACGTCTAAATTTAGTTCTGCGAGCAGGTTGAAATCTTTACTAATGCGGAAATCATATCCTCCACCAAGGATAAGCCTTGGTGCTGTAAGCTCAGTTGATTTAACCGGAATATCATTGTTGGTGAGGTAAAGAATTTCCTTTTCCTTTTCTGTGAAACTAAATGTCCAGGCATTGAATGTAGTAGTAATGTCCCTGGCGGCGGCACCGAGTCTCCATCGGCCCGTCTTATACTGCACGCCCGCATCAAGTCCGAAACCCCACGCACTGGCAAAACTTCCAACATTTCTGTGAATCACTTTGGCATTTACGCCGATGCTCAGGTCTTTATTTTCCGTATGCCTGAGGGTTTGTGCATAGGAAAAAAGAAATGCGTAATCAGCCGATGAAAAAGAACGGATATTGTTATAGTTTATTGAACCATCGGGCTCTACCAAAAACAACGTATTGGGGATATCGTCTACCCCAAACCGTAATAAGGAGATACCTATAGTGCGTTTTTTATCAGTAACAGGGATCACCAGGCTAGCGTAATCGTATTTGCCAATACCCGCAAAATATTCTGCGTGCATGATGGAAAGGACTGGATAGTCTTTGACCGCTGTAAGTCCGGCTGGATTCCAGTAACCGGCAGTTCCGTCATTAACGGATGCCACTTGCGCCCCACCCATAGCAAGACCCCTTGCGCCAGCGCCTATATTGAGGAATTCATTGGAATATTTCCTGAACTGCGCGTTTAGGGGCAGCGTACTCGTCATCAATAGTATACAGATCAGGGCTTTAAATGGTTTCATCAAATAGACTTTCCGGTAAGCAATTATACGGTAACCCTTTATTTTTGGTTTTCCGTGATAAGCAAAAAAATCTTACTCATCCTGTAAAGGTCGTTTCAGTACACAAATGTAAACGGATATAACGTATAATGAGCCATGATATTGCCTGTTTTGATATAAGTCGATCTTCATACATTTGCCCAAATTGTATTGGAAATGAACCTGATAGAAGAGCTTTCCTGGCGCGGAATGATACAGGATATTATGCCTGGCACGGAGGAACAATTAAACAAAGAGCCTACTAAAGGCTATATCGGGTTTGATCCCACGGCCGAAAGCCTGCATATTGGCAGCCTGGTTCCTATACTTTTACTGGTTCACCTTCAAAAGGCAGGGCACAGCCCTGTTGCTTTGGTGGGTGGCGCCACGGGTATGGTAGGGGACCCCAGCGGTAAAAGTGAAGAACGCAACCTGCTCAGTGAAGAAGCCCTGCAGAAAAATGTGGAAGGCATTCGGAAGCAGCTTGAAAAATACCTTGATTTCGACCCATCAAATCCTTCCTGTGCGAGGATTGTCAACAACTACGACTGGTTCAAAAATATCTCCTTTATTCATTTTCTCCGGGATGTGGGCAAACATATCACCGTCAATTACATGATGAGTAAAGACAGCGTCCGGAAAAGGATTGAAGGCGAAACAGGTATCAGTTACACGGAATTTGCCTACCAGTTGATGCAGGGTTACGACTATTACTGGTTATACGAACACCTGGGCTGCAAATTGCAGATGGGTGGCAGTGACCAGTGGGGTAATATTACGACGGGATCTGAACTGATCCGCAGAAAAGCTGGTGGTGAAGCATTTGCCTTTACCTGCCCGCTGATTACCAGGGTTGACGGCGGGAAATTTGGGAAAACAGAAAAAGGAAACGTATGGCTGGATGCTGAAAAAACATCCCCGTACCATTTTTACCAGTTCTGGATGAACGCATCAGATGCGGATGCAGACAAATGGATCAAAATATTTACCCTCCTGCCGAAAGAAGAGATTGAGGGGCTGTCCAATGCCCATCGTCAGGATCCTGCGAAGCGTCTGCTGCAAAAAAAACTGGCCGAAGAAGTGACTTCGTTCATTCACGGAAAGGAGGAATTGGAAAAAGCCATGCAGACCACAGAAAAACTTTTCTCAGGAAATGCCGCCGAAAATATCCGCGAGTTGAACGAACAGGAATTGCTGCAATCCCTTGAAGGTGTAGCTTTATTTGATGTGACGGCCGATCGCCTGGAAACCGGCATTGATCTCACGAGCCTGCTCGCTGAAATACAGATATTCCCCAGTAAAGGTGAAGCAAGAAAAATGATTGTGGGTGGTGGCGTGAGTATCAACAAAGAAAAAATGAGTGACGCCAATACGCATATCGACAAATCTTTTTTGCTACACGGAAAGTATATGTTGGTACAGAAAGGAAAGAAAAACTTTTACCTCATTAGAGCAGTGTAGACAATGTGCAACGCACATTATTAAATTGCGCGCAGCGCTCTTAGCATTTCTTCCGCGACCATTTTATTACCAGCTTCGTTTAGGTGAACCCTGTCGGTTGTTAGTATACCTTGTTCTTTATTGTCAGGATTATTGCGAAGGTTATAGTCGAGAAATGTTTTCCTGAGATCGATGATATGCAGCTGATTTTTTTTCGCCAGTGTGCGAATGATGTTACTATATTTGTTCAGGTCACCATCAAGCTGGTTAGTGTTGTCTGTCTTCTCCCCTATGGCAGCCGGCGTACAGAGCACAACGCTGATATTTTCTTTTTTCAATTTGTCGATAATGGCCTGGTAGAACTTTTCAAATTTGTCGGCATCAGTGCCCGTTCCCATAGACTGCTTATGCCACACATCGTTTACGCCTACATAAATAATAACGGTATTTGGTTTCTTTGCCAGCACGTCTGTTTCCATGCGGAGATAAAGGTCATATATCTTGTTGCCACTTACACCCGCACCAATGAGTTCATAATTGCTTTCAAGTTTTTGCTCCCCAATCATCTTATTCATTAGATCGATATAGCCGCCAGGCTTGATCCCAGCTTCGGTAATAGAGTCACCAAAAAAGACTACCCGGTTTCTTTTTTGATTAACATTTGATGCAGACATAAGAATAAGCAAGATGGATATAGCCAGCCAGAAGGTGACACTAGTTTTCCGCATGCAATCGTTTTAGTCCATCAATATATAAAAAAATATATTAAGCGTTTGTCATTTTTTCCTCACCCATCTTCATGTAAAATGCTCTTTCACTGACACTGAAGCCATTACCATGTTCGCAAAAGTGAACCACAAGGTTCTCTATACTTATGGGGTTTCCTTCCGGAATGTCGGCGATGTTGGTATGTCTGATCTGGTGCCCGTCAATAATGATTACCAGTCCTGAGCCTATGGCTTCCATAACACTGCCATTACTAACCAGCATACCGGTATCCTCTCCCAGTCCGATCCCAATGCACGAGGGGTTGGAGGAAACTGCCTGCGCCAGCCTGTTGAACCTCCCGCGTTTTTCAAAATGGGAATCAAAGATCACCTCATCCATAAAACCAAGGCCAGTGGTTAATTTTACCTCGCCTTTAAAATGCGCCCGGGTAGCGTTGCCTTCATAGATCATGGTTTTACTCATGGCCATGGCACCAGCACTGGTGCCAGCCACGAGGAATTTGTCGTTGCGGTACTTTTCGTGTATGCATTTGAGTAAGTCGGTCCCGCCGAAAATAGTACTCAGCCTCATTTGGTTTCCACCACTGAACAGCACGGCATCGGCCTGTTTCATTCTTTCGAGGTATACCGGGTCAAGGGCGTCCTCCCGGTTACGGATGTGCATGAGCCCCAGGTTGGTACTGCCCGTTTTTCCGAATGCATCAAGGTAATTATTGCCTACTTCGTAAGGGATCATGGATGCGGTGGTAATGATCTCTATACGGGCATCGGGCCCGCCTGATTCTTCAACGATCCTTTTCAGGATCCCCAGCTCAAAAAAATTGAGGTTATTCCGGTGCACACCGCCGGTTTCGGGGTCTGTTCCTTTATCTTCGGCACCACCGATGGCGATGAGTTTTCCTTTAGGTATCATTGGCTACTAATGGGTTGTTCAACAAAATTAACGGAAATGCCCTGAATCAATTGTTTATCCCATTTTTCAATTATATTGTCTGTCACCAAATGCAGTAAAAACACGACTATGCGAATTGATGAAATAAAGATTCTCAGGGGACCTAATTACTGGAGCGTCAGAAGGCCAAAACTGATTCAGATGAAACTAGACCTCGAAGAAATGGAGCAACGGCCAACCAATAGCATACCGGGATTCCTTGAAAGGTTGAAGGAGATGCTCCCATCCATGTATTCGCACCGCTGCAGTGTGGGTAAGGCAGGGGGTTTTTTTGAACGTGTTGAAGAAGGTACCTGGATGGGTCATGTGATAGAACATATGGCGTTGGAATTACAAACCATGGCCGGGATGGATTGCGGTTTCGGAAGAACAAGAAGCACCGGTAATAAAGATGGTGAGTACTATGTGGTATTCAATTATATGGAAGAGGATGCAGGGCTTTATGCCGCCCGCGCTGCGGTAAGGATCACCCAGGCGATAGCAGACGCACAACCGTATAATATTGAAGCAGACATACAGCAATTAAGGGAGATACGGGAAGACACGCGCCTGGGGCCGTCAACCGGATGTATCGTAGAAGAAGCAGCCAAGAAAGGCATCCCCTTTATCAGGCTTAATAAACAATCGCTGGTTCAACTGGGTTATGGCATTTACCAAAAAAGAATACGTGCCACCATTGCCTCTACCACGTCAAATATTGCGGTCGATATAGCCTGTAATAAAGAAGAAACCAAAATGCTGTTGGACGCGGCAGAAATACCCGTTCCCCGCGGCACCGTAGTACGCACGGTTGAAGCACTGTTGGAGGCCATTAAAAAATTCCAGTTTCCGCTGGTAATCAAACCTATTGACGGTAATCACGGAAAAGGAAATACTACCAATATCAATACTGAAGAACAAGCTCTCAAGGCATTTGCGGCGGCACAAATTTACGGTCGCAATGTGATCGTTGAAAAATTCATAACGGGCTACGACTTCCGGGCCCTGGTAATCAATTATAAATTCATCTGCGCTGCATTACGTACCCCGGCTTCGGTAAAAGGCGACGGTATACATAACATTCAATGGCTCATCGATGAAACCAACAAGGATATACGGCGTGGTTTCGGTCACGAAAAAGTACTGACCCAGATAACGATTGACGACTTCACCTGGAAAATGCTTAACGATGTAGGCTACACGCTGGAAACTATCCCTCCGAAAAATGAGCTCGTATTGCTAAAGCCCACAGCAAATCTTTCTACCGGTGGCACTTCGGAAGACGTTACGGATGAAGTACACCCTGCTAATATTTTTATTTTCGAAAGGATTGCCAGGATCATCGGCCTTGATATCTGTGGAATAGACATCATGGGGCCAGACTTACGTCAACCTATAACCGAAAACGGTGGCGTGATACTCGAAGTAAATGCCGCCCCGGGATTCCGAATGCATATTGAACCCGCGGTTGGGCTTGCCCGTAATGCTGCCGAACCGGTAATAGAAATGCTTTTTCCTAAAGGATCCAATGGCAGGATTCCGATCATCGCCATCACAGGAACCAACGGAAAAACAACAACCACGAGGCTCACTGCCCATATTGCGAAAAGTGCTGGAAAAAAAGTAGGCTATAGCACATCAGACGGTGTTTATATACAAAACCAGATGATGATGAAAGGGGACTGCACAGGGCCAGTGTCTGCGCAGTTTGTATTGAAAGATCCTACGGTAGACTTTGCTATTCTTGAATGCGCAAGAGGTGGCATTCTCAAGGCAGGTCTTGGTTTTCAGCATTGTGATGTAGCCATCGTTACCAACGTGGCTGCTGATCATATTGGGCTTGGCGGAATACATTCGGTAGAACAGATGTCTAAGGTAAAAGCTGTTGTTCCTGAAACCGTTTTCCCGCATGGATATGCTATCCTCAATGCTGATGACGACCTGGTATATAATATGAGGGAGGGACTGGACTGTAACGTGGCGCTTTTTTCGATGGACGAAAACAATCCCAGGATCGTGGCACATTGCAGTAAAGGCGGACTTGCTACTGTATTTGAAAATGGCTTTATCAGTTTGCTTAAGGGAAACTGGAAAGTGAGGGTGCTCCCGGTGAAAGACATTCCCTTAACGTTCGAAGGAAAGGCTTTGCACAACGTTACTAACTGTCTTCCTGCAATTATGGCTACCTACCTGTATCGCGATATTACCATTGAAGATATCCGTTCCGCACTGCTGACGTTTATTCCCTCATCGCACCTGACACCTGGCAGGCTTAATTTTTTCCCATTTAAGAACTTCACCTTCCTGGCTGATTTTGCACACAACCCACATGGGTTGAAATTGCTGGGTGACTTTGTATCTAAACTAGACTACCCTAAAAAAATTGGTGTGATTAGTGGTACCGGTGATCGTCGTGATGAAGACATCATGGAACTCGGTGAACTTTCCGCAAAGTATTTCGACGAACTTATTATCCGTTGTGATAAAAACCTTCGGGGAAGGACGGCGGAAGAAATCATCAGCTTGTTGGAACAGGGTATACAAAAAATAAATCCGTCGACCCCTACCATGATCATTCCAAATGAGGACCAGGCATTGGAATATATCTATGCCAATCACTATCCCGGTGCACTGTATACAGTGATGTGTGATGTGGTGGCGGGCGCTTTGGATAAAATAAAAAAGTTGAAGGAACGAGAAAATAATACAACACGCAGTTGATCCACCACCAATCTTTGCCGCCTGTATAAGTATGCAGCTATTGGTATACTAACCGATTGCAATGGTTAAGCACAAGTGCTAGTTTCATCGTCAAATTCTGCGATGATGAGATTGATCCTGCTGGCCTTGTATTTATTTTCTACCCTGAATACTTTTTCACAGTCAATTGTGGGAAGGGTCATTGCAGAGAATGGAGAACCCATATCAAATG
>JANMMA010000382.1:0-10815 GCA_031372815.1 Sphingobacteriales bacterium | reverse complement strand
ATTGAGTTTCAAAAAGAAATCGTCACTATAAGCCTTAAAAAAGAGGACCTTGAAAAGTTTACCGGCGAATATGAGTTAAGCGGTATGAAGACAAAGGTTTACCTGAAAGGTGATTCAACTTTATTCCTGTTTGTCCCGGGTCAGCCGGAATATGAATTGGTTCCGGTAAAACCAGACGAATTCAATCTGAAATCGATCTCCGGCTATTCCCTGAAATTTCTGGCCAATGATAAAAAAGAAATTGATGCCGTTCAATTCATTCAGCCAAACGGGATTTTCAAAGCAATGAAAGTAAAACCCAAACAATGACAGGTTTATCTCATTCAGCCAACTGGAATTTTCAAAGCATTAAAAGTTAAACCCAAACATTGACAGGTATAACCTATAATCAAACTCAAAAATTATCTGCCATGAAATACTGCGTATATCTAATAATGTTCACTTGGTTTTTAGCTTGTAAACAACCAGACGCATCGGTTTCGGTGAAGCAATATTTTGATTATGGAGACACCGGTGTAAGGTCAGCAGGCGTGAAAATGATTCCGATTCAAACACCCAAAGGAACCTTTAATGTATGGACAAAAAGATTCGGCAATAATCCACGTATTAAAGTATTGCTATTGCATGGCGGACCCGGAGCTACCCATGAAGCGTTTGAAAGTTTTGAAAGTTTTTTCCCACAGGAAAACTTTGAATTTTATGAATACGACCAATTAGGGTCATATTACTCAGACCAACCGCACGACAGCAGTCTTTGGACCAATGAAAGGTTTGTTGATGAAGTGGAACAGATTCGCAAAGCGTTAGGGATGAATAAGGATAATTTTATCCTGCTGGGAAATTCATGGGGAGGCATACTGGCAATGGAATATGCTTTGAAATACCAGGATAACATCAAGGGATTAATCATTGCTAATATGATGTCTAGCAGCCCCGACTATGATAAGTATTCAGAAGTACTGGCTAAGCAAATGAACCCAGCCACAGTAGATACCGTGAGGGCCATGGAAGCACGAGGTGCTACTAATGATCCCCGCTATATGGACCTGCTGAATAAGGAGTTTTATTCAAAACATTTGTGCCGCCTTCCCGTATGGCCCGATGCAGTGAACAGATCATTTAAGCATATGAATCCGGAGGTTTATGTATTGATGCAGGGGCCATCGGAATTTGGTATTTCCGGCCGGCTGGAAAACTGGGATGTAAAAGACCGACTGAAGGAAATCAAAGTGCCGACGTTAACCATCGGAGCAACGCACGATACCATGGATCCCGAACACATGAAATGGATGAGCACGCAATTCCCTAAAGGAAGATTCCTGCTTTGCCCGGATGGAAGTCATCTATCTTACTGGGATGACCAAAAACATTTCTTTTCAGGGGTAATAAGTTTTATTCACGATGTAGATGAAGGCAGATTTTAAAAAGGATTTCCAAAGTTACAGTAGCGATCGTATGAATTGCAATCAGCAATCAAAGGTTGTCGTCGTACTGTATCTTTTCTTCTTTCTTTTTCTGTGTTACGCCGAAACGGTAACTCAATCCCAGATAGAACACTCGGGCATCCCTTGTATTGATTGAGGTTTGGTACAAATCGTAGGAACTTAGGATATTTTTTTGCCGCAGCGTCCTGAATGCGTCAGATAGGGTAGCCGTAACCGATAGTTTTGACTTAAGCAGATCCTGCCTTGCGCCAAAATTAATGACAAACTGCGGGTAAATTACGCCCTGGGGAGTTTGCCTTTTCGAACGGTAGTTCATACTTGCCTGCAACATAGTTGTTTTGGTAAAGCTGAAATTCAAATTAGCGCTTGTGTTCATGGATAGAATGGACTTTTTCGCACTGAAACCCAGATTTTCGGCATTGATGGTATTGTAAAAAATATTGGTGCTCACATTGGCATTGAAGAACCGTGAGGGCCTTGCAGAAAAAATCACCTCCAGGCCGGCACTTTGATCACTTGACAGGTTTTCTTCAGTGCGCAACAATACGGAATCATTGACCTGCCTGATCACTGAGGTAAATCCATTGTATTTATAGCGATAATAAATACTCGGAACAATAGAATATTTTCCCGCTTTTATCTGGTACCCAAGTTCAAGCGAATGAATGTATTCAGGCTGCAGGAATGGATTTCCAGCGGAAAGGTTTAGCGGATCTATATACTCTGGGAATGGATTCAGTTCACCTCCTTCCGGGCGGTTTACCCGCTTACTATAATTTAATTGCAGTTCTCCATTCCTTACCTTGTAAGCCAGGTGAATGGTTGGATATAATTGAAAATAATTATACTTTACCACAGAATCAATCGTAAGCAGGTTACTGTTCCGGTATGCCTGCTCCGCCCTGAGCCCTGCAGAAAAACTAAATTTATTATAGGATTTACGGAACATCGCATAAAATGCATGAACATTCTCTTTATAAAGGAAATGGCTCGACGTTAGGCTATCCATCAAAAACATACCAAGTCCTTTGTCGTACAATTCATTGTAGAACAGAATGTCATTTTTCATAAAAGAACCCATGTAACCCAGTTCCAGTGCAGCATTATTTTTCAGTGGCAATACATAATCCGCAGTCAGTTGTTGGTCGTTATCTGTCTGGTAAACCCATACATTATCAAGGGTTGTATTCAATGAAGGAAAACTAAAGGCATTCTGGTAATAGTTACGCTCGTCTTCTTTTTCCATTGAAGTTGTGGCCTCCATTCTTAATGTATGGCCTTCTTTTGAAAACTGATGTTCCCAATAAGCGGTGGCATTATTTTCTATATCAGTTGCCGGTGCGTACCTGGTCCGAACAAAAAGACTTGTAGGCATGCCGTCATTTCCATAAAAAGAGCGGTAAATAGTATCAAGTCTTACCTGGTAGCGATGCAGGTAAGTTCCATTGATGCCAAATTCATTCTTAGTGTCCGGTGTAAAAACAATACCCGCATTTATAAATTCCGACAATGGCCTTGATTTTGATCGCCTGTATTCGCTATAGGTACTATTTACTTTGCCGCTTGAATCAAGGTATTCACGATATATGGTGCCAAATCGGTTACGTTCGTCCTGCCTTATATTTCCCGTGATAAAACTGCTGAATTTTCCATTCTTATAATTCAGTGTAGCCCCGCCGTTGTAACGGTTATGGCTACCTGCGTTTGCATTTACAGAGCCATTCAATCCAAGCTTTACATTTTTCTTCAGGACGATGTTTATGATACCGGAGCTACCGTCGGGCCGGAACTTTGCGGATGGATTGGTGATGACTTCTATCCTTTCAATCGAGTTTGCCGGAAGTTGTTGAAGCACTTCTCCCCTGTTTGCTCCCATCATGGCCGATGGTCGGCCATTAATCAAAATGGTAACGTCTGAAGCACCACGAAGGCTAACCTGTCCTTCAATGTCTACTTCAACCGATGGCACATTCCTCAAAATATCAGATGCAGACCCCGAGCTCGCCAGAATGTCCTGTTCTACGTTATAAATTTTACGGTCCACCGTTGCACTCATGGGAGTTTTACGCGTGGTTACTACAACCTCCTTAAGATTTTTTGAGGTTTGAAGTAATTCAATGTCGCCCAAATCCACATCGTAATTCAATTGCACAGATCTGTTGACAGGGGTATACCCGGAAACTGTGACCCTGATCTGGTATCTACCTGTGTCAAGGTTGAGGATGGTAAACTTACCGGAAGGAGCAGTGAGGGTAATTATCAGGGGTTTCCCGAATGGATCTGCATTGGTTGTTGCAATTTGGTCAACGGATGAATCTGTACTTTTTGTTACAAGGGGCATGCCGGACGAATCGGTAACGTTTTTTGTAGACAGTTTACCCAACAAATCTGTAACGTTTGGTTTAACCGGTTTACCAGACGAATCAGTAACGTTTGTAATAACGGGTCTGCGAGGTGTTTCTTTCAACAATTCAACCGAAGCCCTTTCTATAGGCAATGACGTGGACCTGTCCTTTATTGTTCCGGTAATTTTTTGGGCGGAAACCTGAAGGTAAGGACAGGCTAATAATACGGCCAGTAACAGCCACTTGGGTAATAGGCTGTTACACCGAAATTGAACAATTGATCCACTCTGCGTCAAAACGTGCATCGTATTTTTTATAAAAATTGATGGCTGGCTCATTCCAGTCGAGCACCTGCCATATGATGCCATTCAACCCTTTTTCCTTTGCTTCTACAATAAGTCTGTCGAACAATAATTTCCCCAATCCCATGCCACGCATTTTTTCCGTGACCAGGATATCTTCGAGGTACATACGCTGTCCCTTCCAGGTACTGTACCGTAAATAGTACAATGCAAATCCTTCCACCTGGCCCTCTGCTTCCGCCACAAAGGCCCACCAGACAGGATGTTCACCAAACCCACTAGCAATAAAATGGTCCCGTGTCACGGTTACTTCTTCTGGTGCCTTTTCATAAATAGCCAATTCCCTGATTAGTTCCATCAGTCGTTCACAATCTTCTGCAACGGCTCTGCGTATAATAACGTTCATATTTTATATATTTTTTGCTGAGGTCAAAATAGAGATCGGAGATTGAAAGTTGGAGACGAGAGTCTGCAGAAAATGGACGCGCTAGAGAAGGCCAACACAATTTAATTCCAGACTATAGACTTTAATCAATAGTCTATTAAATCCGGTCGCCTCTATATAGACGCTGAGTTTATTAGGTCCAGTCGCTGATCTCTGGAATCTTTTCTCTGGTCTATTAGTTATAGACTCCGGGTACATCATGCCACTCCGGAAACCTCCATCGACTTATCAATTTTCAATACCAGGCCCTGGAGCACTTTACCAGGTCCCACTTCGGTAAATTTGGTAGCGCCGTCTTCGATCATTGCCCGCACTAGTTGTGTCCAGCGTACCGGTTCGGTAAGCTGATCTATAAGATTTTGTTTGATGTCTTGAGGCCGGGTAACTGCTTTTGCCACTACGTTCTGGTAAATAGCGCATACCGGTAAATGAAATTTCACTGCTTCTATGGCGGTGGCAAGTTCTTCGCGGGCCGGAGCCATCAATGGCGAATGAAAAGCGCCTCCCACAGGTAATAACATGGCCCGTTTTGCCCCGGCAGCTTTCAGTCGTTCACAGGCAACCTGAACTGCATTCAGAGAGCCGGATATAACTAACTGGCCCGGACAATTATAATTCGCAGGAACAACTACATCATTGAGTTCGTCCGATACAAGTTTACAGATCTCCTCAACTTTCTCATCCGCGAGGGCAAGCACGGCTGCCATGGTTGAGGGTGTATGTTCACAGGCTCTCTGCATAGCTTCAGCGCGAACACTAACCAGTTGTAGCGCGTCTTCAAAACTGAGTGTGCCGTTGGCACATAGGGCGGAAAATTCACCGAGGGAATGTCCGGCTACCATCTGGGGTTTAGTTCCTTCCAGGCTCTTATACGCAATGATCGAATGAAGAAATATGGCCGGCTGGGTAACACGGGTTTGTTTTAGATCTTCGTCTGTTCCTGAGAACATGATGTCTGACAAGCGGAATCCCATTATAGCATTGGCCTGTTCAAATAATTTGTTTGAAAATGCACTATTATCGTAATATTCTTTGCCCATGCCCGGGAACTGAGAACCCTGGCCGGGAAATACATAAGCATGCTTCATTAGTTAAGGTTGGTGGGCGAATTTACACAAAAAAGGGATTGGGGGATATGTAGTTTCCCGGGTAAAAAGGGAGTTATTCAACAAGATCATTTTAATTGATCACACTCCCACATTTTATAATCAACACATTACAAAAAGACTACCCTTTGCCGCCTGAACAGCGGACAAAGGGCAAATGGATGAAGGTTATCCTAGTGTAACTTGGAACCAATCAGCCTGATGAACTCGCTGCGCGATTCATTGCGCTCAAATTCACCCCAGAAAGCCGATGTGGTAGTTACAGAATTTTGTTTTTGTACACCGCGCATCATCATGCATAAATGAGAGGCTTCGATGACTACGGCTACACCCAGGGGGTCTAAAGTATCTTTGATCACGTTGAGGATCTGGGTGGTGAGCCTTTCCTGGACCTGGAGCCTGCGTGAATATACATCCACAACCCTGGCTAGTTTACTCAAACCGGTGATCCATCCATTCGGGATATAGGCAATATGAGCCTTGCCGTAAAACGGAAGCATGTGATGTTCGCAGAGACTGTACATTTCAATATCTTTCACAATGATCATCTCGCTTACCTCTTCATGAAATTTCGCAGAATTGAGTATAGCCTTCGCATCAATATGATATCCCTGTGTAAGGAATTGCATTGATTTTGCTACACGCTCAGGAGTTTTCAATATTCCTTCCCTTTCCGGATCTTCGCCGAGAAGTTCGAGCTGTTCACGGATATTGTCGGTCAGTTTGGATGTGATCTTGTCTTCGTACTGATCAATTTTCTTATACGCCATGTTAATGTTATTCTATTAAAGGGTTTCGACCTGGTAATAACGAATATTTTTATCCGGGGTACTCCACATAATTTCTTGGAGTTTCATATAGTATTACTTTCAAATCAAGTGTTTTGTCAATTTCAGGCCGCAGCAAATCATGGATCACAATGGCAATATTCTCAGCGGTAGGATTAAGGTTTCTAAACTCCACTGTATCCAGATTCAAATTACGGTGGTCAAATTTGCTGACCACTTTATCTTTAATGATATCTGACAATAGTTTCATGTCGATTACAAAACCCGTCCGGGAATCCGGCTCACCCGTAACCTTTACAATCAGTTCATAATTGTGGCCGTGGTAATTGGGCAGATTACATTTGCCAAATACCCGTTGGTTTGTTATTTCATCCCACTCAGGATTATTTAACCGGTGCGCAGCGTTGAAATGCTCATGCCTGAAAACGGCAACTTTCCTGATCATAGATATAAGTAACGGTTATAAATTGAAATAGTTTACTTGGATTGCGAATTACGGATTGCGGATTGGCGAAGATGTACATTGGGCCGGAATGTATGTTCATGCTTTAAACCACCTCGATACCTTGCCTTCTGCACAAAATCCACTACCACATTATCGCAATTCCACATTGAACACATTATACTCATTACCCAAAGTATTCCACAAAAATCCTCGGCGTTTCCACCAACTTAATACAGTGAAGTTCCACCCCTTTGGGAATCAGGGGATTAAGTTCGTTCCAAATACCTATGACAAGGTTTTCGATGGAGCACATTTTGCCCGACATAAAATCAACGTCGAGGTTAAGATTACGATGGTCAAGTTTTTCAATAATGGATTCTTTGATAATCCGGCTAAGGAGCTTTGCGTCCACAATGAAACCGGTATCTGCATCAGGCATACCTTTTACCGTGACAAAAAGCTCAAAATTATGGCCATGCCAGTGCTCATTGGCACATTTACCAAAAACCTCCTCATTCCGCTCCCGGCTCCAAGCGGGGTTGAATAATTTATGTGCAGCATTAAAATGTTCTGCCCTTGTAAGATATACCATATAATAGAGAGGCGCAAAGTTAACACAAAGGAGAATAATGGCCATTTCAGCCAAAAACCTCAAATTTGTATGCATGAATATCGCCCTGGTTGCTGCCACAAAAAAGGAAATTCAGCCCACACTCACTTACCTCAATGAAAGGATCTACCTGCGCCGCCACCAAAAGGTAGAATCGATCATAACGGGGGTTGGACTGATGAATACAACGTACACCCTGGCAAAGCATTTTGCGCGGGAAAAACCTACTTTGGCCATTCAGGCCGGCATCGCAGGAACCTTACATCCTATCTACGCACCCGGAATGGTAGTCAGCGTCAAGGAAGATATGGTGGGTGATCTGGGAGTTGTGGAAAAGGAGGAATGGAGGGATGTTTTTGACCTGGGATTTGCGGAGGAAAACACCCTTCCTTATTTCCAGAAAAAACTCATCAACCCACACCGTGATCTGTTCAACAAACTTCAGCTTGAAACCGTCAGAAGCATCTCGGTTAACCAGATTTCGACCAATGTTGAAGCCATTCGAAAAATGAAGGAAAAATATATGCCGATCATTGAATCGATGGAAGGCGCCGCTTTTCATTATGTATGCCTGATGGAAAATATTCCCTTTATACAGATCCGCGCCATTTCAAATATTGTCGGCGAAAGAGATAAATCATGCTGGAAGATCAGTGAAGCGATTACTTCTCTTAATGAAGAGCTGATCAGGTACATTAATCAACTCACTGATTTATATTAAAAACAGACCTGATATTTACTACCCAACGTTTGTTAGGGACCTAATTTGCCATCAATAAATAATAAACACTTGCCGGCCATAAACCAACGCCGGTGAACTGTTCTTAAAGTCCTTTGTTCAAACCTCACAATTACCCATCTTTACGCTATGAAACTTTCCATAGGTTTTTCCCCCTGTCCAAACGACACTTTCATTTTTGATGCGCTTGTCAACCATAAAATTGATACTGGAGATATTCGTTTCGAAGTATTCCTGGAAGACGTAGAGGCGCTTAACCGGATGGCGCTGCAGGAAAAGCTGGACATCACAAAAATAAGCTATGGGGTGCTGCCACGAATCATGCCCGCATACCGGGTGCTCGAAGCAGGCGGCGCCTTGGGAGTAGGCGTTGGCCCATTATTGGTTTCCGCATCTCCCATTGAACTGGAACAGGTACCCGATTTCTCCATAGCCCTGCCAGGCATCCACACCACCGCCAACATGCTTTTTACCCTTGCCTTTCCGCAGGCCCTTAAAAAAGTCTACATGAAGTTTTCAGATATTGAAGATGCCGTATTAAGGGGCGAAACAAATCTTGGTGTACTCATTCATGAAAACAGGTTTACCTATGAACAAAAAGGTTTGCATAAACTGCTCGACCTGGGCGAATACTGGGAACACAATACGAAGTGCCCCATTCCACTTGGAGGTATTGTAATGAACCGGCAATTTGATATTGAACTGATGAATCGTGTTAACTCACTGATTCGGGAAAGCCTGCTTTATGCACGACAAAATTACCCCACGTTATCAGCATATGTTAAGACAAATTCGCAGGAAATGGATGAAGACGTAATGAGAAAACATATTGACCTGTACGTAAACGATTATAGCATGGCTCTCGGAAGTGAAGGCCGTGCAGCAGTATGGCAGTTGCTAGACGTGGCTTCACATTTTATTCCGCCACCCGTTGCCGGCTCATACGAAGTATTTATCTAAATAACTGTAGTTCGTACTAATCAAATTTAATTGCCTGACGCAGCGTTGCGCGTGACTAACGGATAAGCATAAATGTACCTTTTCGCAATAGTTGCTTCCCTGTATTATTTTTATACCTGATCATGAACGCATAAGTTCCGGAAGGTTGAGGATTGGCATGGATTTTTCCATCCCAGCCCTTTCCATCAACAGATTCAAATACTTTTTCGCCCAACCGGTTAAATACCATAAAACTGATCTCTTTCACCCCTGTTCCAAATACAGGCCTGATCACTTCATTGTGCCCGTCACCATTTGGTGTGAAAGCATTGGGCATAAAAAGGGTATCACAGTCCGATACGATCGAAACCGTGGTGTCCCAAACACATCCATCTTCATTACGGATCAAGATGGGGTAGGTTCCTGCCGATAAACGATCGTAATGATACATCTGCCTGAAACCTTCACCTCGAAAATTAATTTCGTAAGGGCTATTGTCGCCACTAAGGTTAATGGTTATTTTACCACTATTCACCATACATCCCAGGTCTTCTTTCGAAATTCCTATCAAAGGCTTAGCGTCTTTCAAATGGGCAACGGTAATCACCGTATCAAGCCGGCAGCCTTTTGAATTTTCCAGCCTTACACTGTGGCTGCCCGGACTTAGATTTTTGAACTTTCCATCCTGGGAAGTTAGATTACCATCTATCATGTAATTCACCGGTCCGTCAACAGCAGTAAAAGCAACTAATCTCATGTCGGTGCCTGTTGATGCTTTACAAAGTTCAGTTTTAACCTCTACCGAATCCAGTGTTAATCCCATTGTATTACCATTGTCAACACTACTTGCGGCATCATACAGTGGATAAGGAAACGTAGTAAGTTTTGACAACACCTGTTTATGTTCCAGGTCAATTTCTACAAGGTCTGTAGATCCTGCAGCTCCGTTAAGGCTGATGCCGTAAATTTTATTACGGTTGCAATCAAAAGGGAAAGACAATAAACCATAAAAAGAATAACCCTGCGTATGCATAAACTGCGTACTCTCAGATGGCTGGTCAAGATTGATCTCAAAAATACCATCGTTTACTGTTGCATACAGCAGTTTGCTTTTATAAAACATCAGGTCGCCGGCAGGTACCACAGGTAATACACCCAGGGTCTCGAATTCATGCTCAAGAACATGGTATCGGTACAATATCCGGGTATCAAAAGCAATCATATAAACAAGTCCGAATTTGTCGGCCGCCATACAATTGAATGACATGCCGGATCCAGGTAACGGGGTCAGGAATTCACAAGAACCGGGCTTGTCGGGCACCACCCTGAATAAATTTTTTCCGGAATTATAGTATAGCGTGTCCTTGTAAATGGCAATGCTATAGATTCCCCGGCTTTGGGTAAGATTGCAAAGGGTTGGGATTTTCTCGAGCCTGCTTTGTCCATTGTTATTGACCAATTGGTACACGCTTTCGCTGGTATTTACATAGATTTTCTGGGCACCGCCAATGTTGAAAAAAAACACCGAAACTGTGATCAGAAGCGCCCTCACAAGCACCCTACCGGACGATACTGGTTTCATGGACATGAATAACGATGAACGGGTTATGGCAAGGAATACTGATATAACGATCCATCTGCCTAAATCTTT
>JANMMA010000364.1:0-3704 GCA_031372815.1 Sphingobacteriales bacterium | reverse complement strand
TTGAGTTCTTTTTTTATCAGCAGTGCTTCGGCCACAAGATATTCCTGGTCGTCCAGCATGGAAAGGTCATCTCCGTAAGATTCATTGAGGATCAATGTGGTTTCACTACTCAGTTTGAAATTGGAAGGTAAAGCGGCCGTCATCACTTCCCCTTCCGAGCACATATAGTAGTCTGCCAGCCAGCTCCAGAAAGCGAGCTGCAATTCAGTCACTATGGGTTCGGTATCCAGAACGTTCAGGATTTCTTTTGGTGTAAATTCTTTCGGTTTGTCAGCTCCGATTGTTTTAATTATACCGGCATACTTTCTTGATTTGCCAAACACCACTTCAACCCGCATTCCGGGGCGCACGACAGCCTGCCATGCCGCTGGTATAGCATACGTATACGTTTTGGGCAATGCCAGTGGAAGTAAGATGCTTGCGTACATATCTTAGTGAAATTACAGAAACTCAGTCCATTCCCACGGGTGTTTCCTCCCTGATCCAACTGGCTTTATACTCCCTCAACCTGGTTTCCATCAACGTAAGCACCTGTTGTTTTAACTGAGGTACGTCTTTTACGGTCAGGCCTTCCACGGGGATGGTCTTTAAAAATACTGCACGGCATTTTCCGGGGTTAAAAGACTTCAGGTCATCGTACCGCATGCGATCATAAGTATCCAGGAAAAGCATTGGCTTGATGGGTGTCTGCGTTTCTATAGCAAGTCTGAAAGCACCGTCATAACATTCTTTGAGCGGATGTTGAGTTTCATTGAATGTGCCTTCCGGAAATATCAAAATAGAAATGCCTTTTTTGATCACCTCTTTTAACTCGCGCATGCTTTTTGCCCGGTTCTCAGGACTGCTGCGATCAACAACGACAACCACTACTTTATAAATAATTCCGAAAACAGGGACTTTCTGAATCTCTATTTTTCCAAGTGGACGAAAGGGCTGTCTGATCACATCGATAATAAACGCAGCATCGAGAAACGAAATGTGATTCGAAACAAAAACATACTGCTGTTTCTTATCGGGTTTCTCTTCATAAATATTCCTGGTCCATAAGCCTGCAATGGGAAACCATAGATCTGCCCAAAGCTGCAATAGTTTATAGACAAAATTGCCACCTACTATTTTTCCCCAAAAAGATGCGATAATCACAAATGGCACTACACAAAACATGAAAAAAATAAACCATGTGCAAGCCCAGATTACATATAGGTATCGGGGTATTTTTTTTAACGTCTCCAAAGGATATTTTTGAAATGATTAATCAATTACCGTTACAATATTTTTCGTCAATCAGGTCAGTTAATGTAAGTTTCATTGTTCCCGTTAACTGTCGGTTAATTACATCTTAGTCATTCGTCTCAGTAGTCACCTAATTACAGTTACAATGCCATTCTTTTTCCAGATCAATTACCGTAATTACCACCGTTCCCCTGCGTGACTCAGCAAATATTATGCGTACATGCTGATCATCATGGGTGACACCCTCCAAAGCATACCTCGGATCGGGTTTTGCGCTAAGGTCCGATTTCTCGTAATTGATTTCACCTTTTTGTAAGATCTCCCGCACTTCAGAATCATCGATCATCCTACAACCCATCCTGCATTTTGCATGTTTAGTGAAAATAATCCTGGAACTGTTCCTGGTAAATCCGTCATCGCTGTTTTTATCCCCGGAAAGGTCTTTGTTAAAACCATCTGATCTCCCAGCCGGATCGTCAGTTTTAAGTTGATCATTGTGATTAGCATTTTCCTGGTCTTCACGCTTATCATGCTTTCTCCGATCTGCGTTTTGCTCCGTTCTCTGTTCCCTTTGCCATAAATCGGGGTGGCGCTTAGCATAGCGTAGGCTTAATACGGCCAACAGCAAAATGACGAGGAACCACCTTCCTTTTTTCATGGTCGGCAAGTTAGCCAAAATCCCTGATCCACCGTATCTTTGCCGGCTATGGCTGAAGCAAGGACAGTGGCTTTTCACACGTTGGGCTGCAAACTGAATTTTTCGGAAACTTCTACCCTCTCCCGTTTGCTGGAGAATGAAGGCTTCGAAAAAAAAGGGTTTGAGGAAGCAGCAGACGTATATGTGATCAATACATGTTCAGTGACGGAGAATGCGGATAAAGAATGCCGGCAGCTTGTCAGGCGAATCCAACGCCGGTCGCCCGAATCACTGGTCGTAATTACGGGTTGCTATGCACAGTTAAAGCCTACAGAAATTGCTTCCATTCCAGGGGTTGACCTGGTGCTTGGTGCCGCTGAAAAATTTAATCTTCCCACTCATCTACGTGAACTAACCAAGGGGGATTCTGCCCTCATCTCAAGTTGTGACATTGCAGAGGTTGGTGGTTTCAATGCGTCCTGGTCGGTCAACGACCGGACCCGGACTTTTTTGAAAGTGCAGGACGGGTGCGACTATAATTGCAGTTTTTGTACCATCCCTATGGCTCGGGGAAAAAGCAGGAGTGACACGATTGAGCGTGTTGTAAAACACGCAAAGGACCTCGCAGAAAAAGGGGTAAAAGAAATTGTGCTCACTGGTGTCAATCTGGGAGATTTTGGGAAAGGTGTTGATGGTGCAAAAACGCATGAAGAAAACTTCTATGACCTCTGCCTGGCACTCGATAAACTTGATGGCATCGACCGATACCGTATATCCTCTATAGAGCCGAACCTGCTGACCAATGAGATCATTCGACTGGTAGCGAATAGTGACAAATTCATGCCCCATTTTCATATCCCCCTGCAAAGTGGAAGCAATAACATTTTATCGTTGATGCGTAGGCGTTATAAACGGGAATTGTATGCAGAAAGGGTTAAGCTGATTAAATCATTGATGCCCCATTGCGCTATTGGTGTTGATGTAATTGTGGGATTTCCAGGTGAAACCGATGACCATTTCAAGGAGACGTATGACTTTCTTCACAACCTTGAAATTTCATACCTCCATGTATTCACCTATTCAGAAAGGGACAATACATATGCCCTTACCATCAGGCCTGTAGTTCCCGTTCAGGTGAGGAACGAAAGGAATAAATCACTTCGTAACCTCAGTTATATGAAGATGCAATATTTTACGGCGCAACATCAGGGGCAGACCAGGAAAGTATTGTTTGAAGGCCATTCCAAAAATGGTATGATGGAAGGGTATACGGATAACTATATCAAAATTTCCACGCCTCACCGCGACGAATGGGTGAATCAATTGGTACCCTGGTCATTGTGACTTCACGATCTAAAGGCGCAACGCCGGTTAACGATACAGCTGACCCAGCAGTTTTGGGATCAAATTTCTGGATATACGCTGAGACAAGTTCCGGGTACTGCACGTGTGTTGCCTTTGCCATAATAATTTGATTGACATTATTCCTGGATTATGCGTCGTTTATATTATAGGCCAGGTAAACCGGCTTTCAAGTTTAATTTTCATCCCTGAGGCCGACGACTTTCTAGCCGCTTCAATAATTTCTAAAACGTGAAGTGCATGTTCAACATTGATTAGTGACTCTGTATTTTTTACAATAGATTCTCCTGTTTTTGTAGCACCTTCCTGCCACATATATCCACCGGTTTCCGGTTCGTATAATTTTGCCGGTTGTTCCCAGGAATCATCCAGGTATACACCATTGGTTTCCCAGTCGTACCCGATCAATCGCATATTTCCCTTATCTGGTGTCAAAAATCCGCGGGCTAATCTCACAGCAGAAAAAAAAATT
>JANMMA010000351.1:0-12112 GCA_031372815.1 Sphingobacteriales bacterium | reverse complement strand
CGTCTTTAACGGAATTAAACAAAAAATGGCGCAGCTTGTTCTTAATTTTGTACGCTCAAGCAACAAACATGATAACAACCGGAAGTCCCGTAATCAGCATATATACAGAAATGACTCCAAACCCGGAGACCATGAAATTTGTAGCCAATAAGCTACTCTATCCCGGAAAGAGCATCGATTTTCCAGATATTGAATCAGCGGCTCCTTCGCCCCTGGCCACGGAACTGTTTGGTTTTCCTTTCGTAAAAGCTGTTTTTATAGCTAGTAATTTTGTGACCATCACGCGCACGTCGGATGCTGACTGGGAAGATGTGAAGCCTTCGATCCGGCAGTTTTTGAAAGAGTTTTTGGAAGAAGGAAAAACAGTGATTAATGAAGACGAAGTCGTTCAAACGGAAAAGACGAGTAATAACATCGTTCTTTCTGAAGACGGGGATGTGGTAAAACGCATCAAGGAATTGCTTGAGAATTATGTTAAGCCCGCAGTTGAAATGGACGGTGGTGCGATTCAATTCAAATCATTCGACGAAGGAACTGTGACACTGATGTTACAGGGAAGTTGCAGTGGATGCCCTTCCTCGATGATCACGCTGAAAGCAGGAATTGAACAAATGATGAAACGTATGATTCCTGAAGTTCAGGAAGTAGTTGCGCAGGCGGAATAAATGATAACACATGGGTTAGTTCATAGAAAGGGCGACGTTATGTTGCCCTTTTGCTTTTTACAAAACTAATGCAGCTTTGTAGTCCTCAAAGATGGATGTACTTAGCCGTATATATACTTCACTTCAATCCAAGCCTGGCCAAGACAGCGTCTTTTTTAGACTTGGAAACAGTAAGTTCTTCCCCGCTTTGTAGTTTCACATAACCTCCGTCGCCACGTACAAAATGCGTAACATAATTAATATTGATGATCGTGGAGTGATGTATCCTGAGAAACAGATCTGCGGGAAGCAGCTCTTCTATATCACCCAGGCTTTTTGAAACGAGAATTACTTTTTTACTGACCAGGAATACCTTGGTGTAGGATCCTTCTGCCTGGCAGTATAACAGTTGGCTCACTTCAGCAAATTCATATCCGTCTTTGTTGGGAAGCGCAATTTTTTGCTGCGTTGCGGGCTGTTTGAAATTGCGCAGCATGTTTTCAATATTTTCGTTTCCATGCTGCTGATCCATTCTTTTTTCCGCCTTCTTCACGGCTTCCATCAGGTCATGTGCATCAATAGGTTTTAGCAGATAATCCACTGCACTGATCCGGAAGGCTTTTGCGGCGAATTGGTCATGCGCGGTTGTAAAGATTATACTGAAGTTTATATCGTGTAATACTTCCAGCATCTCAAATCCATTCATCCAGGGCATCTCTATATCCAGAAAAACAAGATCAGGTTTTTCTTTTTTGATTCTCATGATACCTTCCTTAGCTGAATGACATACACTCACCACTTGAACCGATGGACAGTGGCTTTCGAGGTCTTTTAGCAACACGTCAGCATTCTGCGGCTCATCGTCAATGATTATTGATCTTAACATGGTGTTAAGTTGAAGGCGATTATATACAAATTGTTTTCTGCCTTTGCTTCACGGTTGAACATAAGTAATCATTAGTTTCCACATTTATTGAAGGTTAAAGGTAATGGTGACCTTTGTACCCAGCGAATTGTTTTCACCATGCTCATCATACTTATCAACAGTGTCAATGGTGGCGCTTATCTCGGTCAGTATTTTTTGGATATCTAGCCTCTTTTGGGACAGATATACTCCCCTTGATTCATGGTTCAGTGAAGGATCAGGCGCATTTAATTTAGATTGCTTTCTTCCGATGCCATCGTCTTCAACAATACAAACGATCGTTTCATCTGTACCGCTAACGCGAACCTTAACTTCACCGCCATTTTTAGGTACGATCCCATGCCAAATGGCATTTTCTATAAATGGTTGAATGATCAGTGCCGGAACCATGAGTGATTTCAGGTCAACATTTGGATCGATACGGAAACTGTATTTAAGTTTTTCGCCGAGCCGCATCGCTTCCAGTTTAGTATACATCTGGCAGGTTTCAAGTTCATCATAAAGTGAAATTTGACGTTTATCGGAGTTTTGAAATAGAGACCTAATGAGTTTTGAGAAGGTTGTCAGATAGTTAATCGCCTTGACTTTATCGTCAGTCTGTATTAACGCCTTCATTGAATTGAGACAGTTATAAATAAAATGTGGGTTCATCTGCGCTCTTAGGGCTTTAGCTTCCAATTCAAGTAAGTCTTTTTCGTGTTGGATTTTTTTACGCTCAGATTTCCTGACACTGTTTATCCTCCATTGTAGGAAAAAATAAATCAAAATCGCTGAGATCGCGACCAACATTGTCCAGAACCACCACGATTGCCAGAACACCGGCAATACAGTGATATCTATTTTCGCCATTTGTTTACGCCAGGGCTCATTATTTATTCTAACTTTAAGCAGAAGGGTATATTTTCCCGGCCTCAGATCCTTGATCGAAAGAACATTCATGTCAGAATTAAACGACCGCACTTCAGCCCATTCATTGTTATTCCCCTGTACCATATAGGCATATGTTACATTTTTTGGTTCTACAAAATCATTGATACCAAACTGAACTAAGATGGTATTTTGGTTATGCTTTAATTCTATCTCCCGGAGGCTTTCGGGATTATTATGTATTCCAGCTAGTTGTTCACCGGAAAAGAGTGAGATGGATGTGAAGAAAGGCGCCATCAGTGATGAATCCTTAATAACAGAGGTTTTCAAAAGATCTGAATTTGAAACATCCGAAACATACAAAATTTTATTTCGTACAACCTGCAGATTGCCTAAATGGTCTACGCTAATATCCTCGGTGGTATTGGGGTGAAAAGGCATTATTGAATCGGAAAAAAAGATGTATTTCCCGCTTTGTGTATTAAATATGGCGGGGAAAGAATCCATAACCGCCAAAAAAAATTGGTCTGCTGATTTGGGTGCGAATGTTTTTATGGGAAATCCAGCGTTAGTACTTTTTGTCTTCGGATAAGGGAAAAAGTGGACCCTTCCACTGATTATATCAAAGGCTCCCATTCCCTTTTCTAAAGTGCTAAACCAAACCTTACCATCTTCGAGCGTATTAATTTCTGTAACGGTATATGAATTTTCATTTTTTATTGCAGGGATGCATACACTATTGGTTTTATTGTAGTGGTAGAGCCCTTTGCTTGTGCCGATCCAGAGCATATTATTGTCTCTGGCATCCTGGGCAAATGAAAATACGCCTGTTCCCGGCAAAAACCGTATATGCTTAACTGGTAGCGCACCTTTGACTACAACACAATTACTGTCTTTGTCACCGCTATATTGAATACCCCAGAGAGATTTTTTTTGAGCCGCACCGTTGATCACAAAGAAATTATCTGATATTGTTCCCGCATAAAGATTATTATCATTATCTATCCATAACCGGCAAACATTGCTTGTTTTAGGAAAATTAAAAGGTGCCCAGCCAAAGCCAGTTGCGAGTCCGTTTATCCTGAATAGGAAACGGTTATCGTATGAAACATAATATAGCAGGCTATCTTTTCCCTGTACTAAGCACCTGATACTGTCTTCACTATCAAAACTTCGCCGTCTGATTTTACTAAAAGTGGGATTGTTGATGGTATCATACCAAATCATGGTAGGCGGTGAGGTCAATTCCCTACCTTTTAATATCCAGAGTCCGCCTGAAGTTATCATGATTGTTGAACCTTCAATGGTTGGATACACCTGGTACACTTTTACTCCGAACGAGTCAAGCGGAATTTTCTTAAAAACCGACGCATTTTGCGCGCAAACAGTTGAACCTGTAAACAGTGAAACCCATACTATAATATATCTGCAAAAAAGCATCTGAATGGTTGAAGACGAAATTTAGATCATTTGGTACTTGATATAAGCGTTATTCCATAATTCAACTAATTGGGTATATATCTGGCTTTCTGGTCTTTCATTCAGCCTGTTTTTGTAGGATGCCCTACGGACAAAAAACCTATTTTGGCCAATGGTGTACCGGGAAAGTATAACAGTAGGTTTGCGTATAACTAATATATTGTTTTATCTTACCTTGTATGCAAGACCCGGAGAAAGAAATTTCATTTTACAGGTATGAAAAGCATAATCAGATCAACCTCAATTTTTTGTCTATTAGTGATTATCAATTCAACCGTCGGCTATACCCAAATTGACAGCACCATTTCTTTTACCCCAAAAACAACATTTCATTTCACAGCACAGAAGGCGGTACGGACCAGTCCGGTAAAATATCTGAATACCTCGGTCGATTGGAACAGTCTGAAAAAACCCAGCAGGTTTGCCCTTGATTACAATTACCTGGTTTACAAAAAGCCCCAGGGGAAACATGATTTCATGAACAGTTTGATGTTCGGTAGCGCAGCCGGACTTTCACCATTGCTGGTGAATAAACCTACAGCATATTACGATGTTGATTCACCGATAAAATTTGTGGGCTTTGCCATGGGAGTACTGACCGGGGGCATCATTAGCGGGTTGGCAGATAAAAAGTAAATGGCTGCACTCAACCGCTTGAAACAATAAATGAGCGATAAATGCAAACAGAAAAAGACTCTTTGAGCAATACAGCATTGTTTGTCTTTGTTGATGCACCTAACACTGAGCAGCAAGGCAGGATAGGTATATGTTCAATGGTCTTTTCTATTTTTTGCATGATCGCTTTACTTTCTCCTGGCTGGGCAAAAAGCCAGACCTATCAACGTTTTACACTTGATACAGCGCTTACTGGTTACAGTGAGCAGATGGGCATTGCTAATAATGGCAGGGCAGAAGGCGTTAAGCTTGCCATTATGGGTCCCTATGTAACTAATTTTGCAGATAAACTTGACTCGGGTGCGTTTCGAACAAAGGTTAAGGAAAATAAGGAAATGATATATTCCGGATCTGATGGCTTCGAGGAATTCAAGATAAAAAAAATAGAGCAACATGCTTTTTACCGGATGGGACTAAGCCGGGAAAGCGACACAGTCACTACTTTCTTTTCACTTTATTCAAGTGTCAGGAAAAAATCTGAAACTGTGCTCAGTGTAATATTGAGTAAAAAAGAAGAAAACACAAATTCAGAATACTTTGACAACAGTAAGGAGGTAGGAGGATACATCAGTATAAAAAACGATTCCTCGTTATGGCATTTTAGGATCTATTACCCAGAATCATCCGGTAGTGGCGTTAACAACCATGTGAGCGGTTATCTTGCCAATGGCATTGATTCATTCAACATCAACCTTGTTTATGGAGATGTCGTCAAACGAAGTAAAAAAGAACCATTCGTAGAAAGAACTGTGATGCGGACATCCCGCGGTTACACATTGATTGATCAGGACAATAGGCAAATGGCAGCACTGATCTTTAGGCAAAGCACGGCATACATTGGTGCACAAAAACTTGGCAATTTTACGGGGGGTGAATGGGTGATATTGGGCAAAGAAAATAGTAAGGAAACGCGACTGGCCATGGCAAGCTTATTTTCGATCATGATCGGAATTCATAATCTGTAAAGTATTGGCAAGCTTATTTTCGATCATGATAGAACTGGTAAATCGGCAATTAGTATTGTAACAAATGTCGCATTTTGTAAACTGTATATATTCATTAGTTCGATTACCTACCATCCTAAAACACTGCACATGAAAAAGTTTATCGCGTCTTTAACCATTGTATGCTGCATTTTGCTTTCGGTACAGGGATTTTCGCAAAACAAAAAAGATTCTGTCTACAGGGTGGAAACGGTAGACGGAAATGAATATGTAGGAAAGATTATTAGCCGGGATGCCGATGGAATTACATTGAGTACAACGCAACTTGGCACTATTACGATCAAGACGGCGGACATCAAGTCAATGTCGGCTGTAGGTAACGTCAAGATAGAGAACGGGCGTTATTATTTCGACAATCCACAATCCTCTAAATACTTTTTTGCACAAAATGGTTATGGTGTAAAAAAGGGCGAAGGATATTACTCGAACGTATGGATATTTTTTAATGAGGTTACTTACGGCGTTACCAATAATTTTTCTATTAGTGCCGGGGTTGTACCGCTTTTTTTATTTTCTGGTGCGCCTACACCCGTGTGGATCAATCCAAAACTTTCGCTTCCAGTGGTGAAAGATAAAGTCAACCTTGGTATTGGTGTGTATGCGGGAACGGTCATAGGTGAGGAAAATGCCAGTTTTGCTTTTTTATATGGTAATTCAACTTTTGGCAGCAGGGATAAGAATATAACTGTTGGCTTAGGCTGGGGTTATGCCGATGGCGATATATCTAAAACACCACTCATCACCGTAGCCGGGATGCTAAGGACCGGCCAGCACTGGTACCTGCTAACTGAGAACTATTATATTAAAATTTCAGATGGTGAAGGCCTGGGAATTTTATCTGCAGGTGCCAGATTTGCAGCCAGAAGAGTCGGGATAGATTTTGGCCTGTTCTTTCCCATTCAAGAGGACACAGGAGTTTTTGCTGCTCCATGGCTGGGTATAAATGTGCCTTTCGGTAGGAAGTGATACAGTTACGACATTAAAACCAATATTGGTTTTTACTTAACTTGAGGAATGAAACTCCCCGTAAGTCCGGCTGGCAGAATCTTCCAAAGAAAAACCGGGATTCCCCTTCCGGGCTCAGACGCCGAGCGCGAAGTTTTCCGAGACCTGGAAAAGAATTTCGCCATTCAGTATGCAAACGTTTTTCCCGATAAGCTGGCACCCCGCACCGTAGTGATCATTCCTTCCCTTTCGCTGGACCATGAGATCCTTGCCAAGGTAAAAGGTGCTGTGCACTATGAAGAGCGAATGCTTTGCTTGTTGTTATTGCTACGCATGCCAACAACCCGCGTGATCTATGTAACCAGTGTACCCATTGCCGATAGTATCATCGACTATTACCTTCACCTGCTTCCCGGCATCACCGGCAGGCATGCGCTGAAAAGGCTTTTTATGATCAACTGCTATGATTCCTCAGCGACACCACTGACAAAAAAAATACTTGACCGTCCGCGTATCATCGAACAGATCAGGCAACTGATACCCGAGCCTGCATCGGCTCATCTTACCTGTTTCAACATCACCGCGATGGAAAAAACACTCGCCGTACGGTTGGGGATACCATTGTTTGGTACAGATCCAGACCTTGCATATGAGGGTACAAAATCTGGGGGAAGGAAAACGTTCAGGATAAGTGGTGTCGACTTCCCAGACGGGTTTGAAGACCTAAGAACTAAAGAAGACATCATCTATGCACTGGCTGAACTTAGAAGAAAGCATCCACTCATTAAAAAAGCCGTGGTCAAAATGAATGATGGATTCAGTGGCGACGGCAATGCCATATTCAGCTATCCACCCATAAATGGAGAATTAGAAAAGGATATCAGTAATGGTTTTTCTCAGCACATTAAAATGGTGGCGGAAGGTTTATCAGAGACTTTATTCCTGGAAAAATTCCATCAAATGGGCGGAATTGTGGAAGCCTATCTGGAAGGTGAAGTGAAAATGTCGCCGTCGGTGCAATGTGTTATCGGGCCCGACAAGTCGGTCCAGATCGTAAGCACCCACGACCAGTTATTGGGTGGAGAAGATAACCAGGTCTACCAGGGCGCCATGTTTCCTGCTGATAAAGCATATAACCTCACACTGGCAGAGGAGGGGAGAAAAATAGCAGAAGTTATGGCGCATAAAGGTGCTATTGGAAGGTTTGCGATCGATTTTATAACTGTATTACTGCCTAATGGTACATGGAAGCATTATGCTATCGAGATCAACCTTCGCAAAGGTGGAACCACACATCCACTGCTTATGTTGCAGTTTCTTACAGATGGCAAATATTATCCCGAAACAGGTGAATATCTCACGGCAGGTGGCCATCGCCGATATTATTTCGCTTCTGATAATGTGTACAACGAAAAATACCGGGGACTGACGCCAGATGACCTGATCGATATTAGTATCTATCATGAGCTAATGTTTGACGGTGCAACCAAGGAAGGCATAATGTTTCACCTGATCGGCGCACTGTCAGAATTCGGAAAGTTTGGTGTGCTATGTGTTGGAAGCAGCCCAGAAAAAGCTAAAGAATATTATGATAAGATCATCAGGGTGCTCGACCTTGAGTGCGACTAGTGCCGTCATTCTTCACTGCGTAAAATATACTATCTTCCTCCATCCGAGACAAAAATAGCCTGGCAATATCCTTGTAAGAAGATCCCTGCAGTTAAATGATGATAAAAAAATTTCTGTTAGCGTGTATTGTGGTCTTACTCGTGCACTGTTCATCAGGGCAGGAGATGTTCCGTTTAACCGACGACAAACGAATTGTCCTCAGTTATGGTTGGAAATATATAATGGACGATAACTCCGTTTATGCGAGACCGTTATTTAACGATAGCCACTGGAAGCCCATCCGGGCCGATCTTGATGTTCACGATTCACTTCCGGAAGATGCAAAAAATGGTGTAGGTTGGATGAGGCTGAGATTTCATGTTGCAAAGAACTTGCGCGGTGCACACCTCGCCCTCGGCATACAACAATCTGTTGCATCCGAGATCTACCTTAACGGTGTGCTGCTGAAAAAATTTGGCGTGATCAGTAACGATCCACGTAAAGTAAAAGCCTTCGATCCCATATTTCAGCCCATCGTGTTTCCTTTATCGGAAGATAGTATACAGGTGATAGCGGTAAGATTTGCCGTGCAACCTGGCATACATTATACTACCATTTTTGAGTCGCCCAATGCGCTGGTATCCATCGAATCATCCAGCCATGAGGAAGGTGTAAATTTCAAAAAGCATATAATAGTACAGGAGCAGTCATTCCAGATGCTACTTATCGGCATATTTATCATGCTGATCGTGGTTCACCTTACTTTCTACTTATTGGTTCCCGAGCAAAAAGCCAATCTCTACTTTTTTCTTTATGGCCTTTGTTACCTTGTTGTAGCCATCGTGCAACTGGAATATTATCTATATGCAAATTATGTTGCATCAAAATTTTACCTGGGAAATATCGCTTTCATATTTATAATGATCAGCAATATATTTATCATGCTGGCAACATACCATTTCCTGGATAAGAAGCTGGATAGATACTTTAATTACTTATTGATTTTTTTTGTTGTCGCAGTTATACTGAATGCAGCGATCTACGAGAAAGGATGGAAGATGGGTGGGCCCATTTTTGAGTTACTCATCTATGTGAACTTAATCCGTATTTGTTATATTTCGTTCAAGGAGGGGAAGCGGGGCGCTAAGGTCTTGACCATCGGGTCTATTGCCACGATAGTGTTGTTTATATCATTCATCCTTCAGGGCACCTTCACGAATAGTTCATTTTTGCATAGCCTGACAATTGGCAGGATAGCAAATTATTTACTTTATTGCCTGAGCTTTCCCGTAGCGGTTTCCTTTTTCCTTGCCGAGGAATTTGCGCTGACCAGTAAAAACCTAAAGCATAAACTTGTTGAAGTAAATGATCTCTCACTAAAGAATCTGAAGATCGAAAAAGAGAAGCGGGAGATATTGTCTTCACAAAATCAGCAATTGGAAACGCAGGTAAGAGAAAGGACCAATGCGCTAAGCAATTCACTCGAAGAATTAAAATCAACCCAGGCCCAACTTATTCAATCCGAGAAAATGGCTTCTCTCGGTGAACTTACCGCGGGCATTGCGCATGAAATACAGAATCCGTTGAATTTTGTAAATAATTTCTCAGAAGTGAATATGGAATTGTCTGATGAGATCCGTGAGGCTGCTAATAAAGGGGATATTGAACTTATCAAACAGTTGGCAGATGATATCAGGGCCAACCAGGAAAAGATAAAAGAACACGGAAATCGGGCAGATGGCATCGTAAAGAGCATGTTGCAACATTCAAGGAGCAGCACAGGAAATAAAGAAATGACCGACATCAATGTTGTGGTTGATGAGTATGCCAGGCTGGCTTATCATGGCGTAAAGGCAAAAGATAAGGGTTTTAATGTGACGTTCAAGTCAAGCTACGATACGCTTACAGGAGCCTGCCCGATCATACCCCAGGACATAGGTCGCGTATTGCTTAACCTTTTCAACAATGCTTTCTACGTAGTTTCTAAAAAAGCACTGGAAAATATTGAAGGCTACGAGCCTACGGTAAAAGTCACCACTAAAAGGGAGGGAGACGAAGTTATGATCAGCGTTTGGGATAACGGCAGCGGTATTCCTGACGCATTGAAAGAAAAAATATTTCAGCCTTTTTTCACCACTAAGCCAACGGGTTCGGGCACCGGTCTGGGCTTATCGCTCAGCTACGATATTGTCACCAAGGGACATGGCGGACAGTTACAAGTGCAGACATTAGAAGGTGAGTGGACTGAATTTATTATTCACCTTCCAGTAGAATAAACGACATCTGTTCTGCCCGAAAGCCATCACGGTTTTTCGGTGTTCAGAGCGATTAGAAGTATTGATATGCTGTAATTGCGATAATACAAAGCCATATATTGTAAAAGATTCGAAATTCCATTTGCCAAATTAATATATGAGAAAATTTGCTTTGCTGATCACAACGTTTTTATGTGCCGTTGCGCTGATTGCAGGAACCAAAGACTCTGTGGTTACTTTCGTGCTCCCTGATTCGGTAAAAGCAGTCAACTTTATATCAACTGTCCGTATCTCGCCCGGATCAGGTAAAAAGTTTATTACAGGTATACGTAACAGTGAAGTTTCTTTATTTTGCGAGTCGGGTAAAAAAGGCCAGTCAGTTGTTTTTACGGTACCTAAAGGAAGTGAGGTAGTAGCTTCCGGCCTCGACGTTAAATACAGGAATGGCAGGGTGGAATGGCGATATCCGTGGAATTCGGGAGAAGACTATAAGCTATACATCTCTTCCGCAAGCGACTCAGCCGCCAATATAATCTTGTATTCCGGTTATATTTTTCTACCCCGGGAAAGCAAGTGGAAGTTGATTGGTACCTGCAGGATCAGAGGAAAATGGGGCACTATGCAGTCCCCACAGATTTTCAATGCTCCCGGTATTGCAGATTTCCAAAACAGTTTTTCAAATAGTTGGGTTCAGCGTGATAACGGTAAGTGGTATAACTTAAAGGGGAATGATGCTGTGGAGCCAAAGGTGATGCCGTTTCCAAGTATGGACAGTATTCGGCAGTCGGCCCTTGACCAGCAGCTAATTGCTAAAGCAATGACGGAAGCACCTCTTGCAAAGGATGGTATTTATTATTGGATCCTTCGCGAAGGAACTGGCCCGGTCATCAGTGTGACCGATTCTGTGACTGCATTTTATAAGGGTTATATTTTCGGCAGTAATCTTGTATTTGACCAGACCGACAAAGAGCCACGCACCTTTCCGTTGGGCCGACTGATCAAAGGCTGGCAGACCGGACTTTCGGGAACAAAGACTGGAGGTAAAGTAAAATTGCTTTTACCTTCGGGCCAGGCTTATGGGATTCGCACAAGGTCCGCCAAAATTCCACCTAATTCGATACTAGTGTTCGAGATAGAAACCACAGATGCTAAAACACAGAGATGACGGCCTGTTCAATAATCAATAAATTAAATGTATGAAAACAGTCCTCAGTATTATCATTGGTTCAATCATGATCTGTTCATGTGAAACCACACCATCAAAACAAGCAGACGCTGCCACAAAAAACCCGATTGAAGGAACCTGGAAGCTAGTGTCTTCTACTACCATTAAAGGAAACGACAGCACCTTCATTGATTTCACTAAAGGTCAGGAAATGATCAAGATGATCAACGATTCGCATTTTGCTTTTCTTCGACATGATACTAACCAGGGAAACGATTCTGCTAATATTATTTTCGGTGCTGGTGGCGGAACCTATACATTGTCGGGAGATAAATACAACGAACTCCTGCAGTATTGCAACGACAGGGGATGGGAGGGACACAATTTTTCATTCACCGTAGAATTAAGTGGTGATACCCTGTTGCAAAAGGGCGTCGAAAAACTGGAGAAGGAGAACATCGACCAATTCATCATTGAAAAATATGTACGCGTAAAATAAAGTGAACCTAAAAATCAAATTATATGTCAACGAAAAAAATTATCAC
>JANMMA010000339.1:0-9319 GCA_031372815.1 Sphingobacteriales bacterium | reverse complement strand
CAGGATTGGGTGCTTGTGCTTGATGATACGTCTAAGAACTATAGTGAGATAAAATAGCATTTAGCACGGGCCAGGGTCTTCGATGAAGTCGGTTACCATTTCCGCCGTGAAAGTATCATGCGATTTTGCGACGTACGATTTGCCCATATACGATTTCGCCACATAGGATTTTGCCATATAGGATTTCGCCAGATAGGATTTCTCCGATTTCCACCTTCCAGACATCCTCTTTTGGTAAGTTAACACGGCAAAGGGTTGTTGAAAAATGGATGTCGAAAAACGGGCCTCTTTTTATACCCGAACTGGTATAAAAAACGGCATAGTCAGTATTTATACCCGAACTGGTATAAAAAACGGCTGTTTTAAGACAGGCCCAGAAAGCATACAGGTCTGGCTCGCATGGCTCTTTAAGCTCGCCGGAAAAAGTATAACCGTCTTTCGAAGAAAAATTAGTTCAACTGCTTTGCATCAAAAATGATCTGTCCATCCATAATGGTCATGATGGTATGGGCTTTCATCATTTCATTAGGAGGCAGCGTAAAAATATCATCTGATATAACGACCATATCAGCATATTTACCTGGGGAGATACTTCCTTTCCTGTTTTCCATAAATTCAGCGTAAGCAGATCCCATCGTATATGCCATGACGGTCTGCTCTATATTAAGGGCTTCAGCAGGATTATCAGGATTGATCAATGACAACAGGATATTCAGGTAGGGATCAGGCGGACCATCAGAACCGATGGCTACCGGAATACCGTAATCCAGTATTGATTTCGTGGCTTGCAAATATTTCATTCTATCGCCCCCGTATCTTGTATTCATCACAGGAGGCAGTCCAAAATGCAGCGGGTTCACAACGAGTATAATACCCAGGTCCTTAGCGGTTTTATATTGATCGGGTGCCAGCATATCTCCGTGCTCCAGTCGCACCCTTCGCTTCGCCCAGAATGCTGCGGGCTGCATGGAAAGCATCGTATTAAAAAGAAATTGTATTGCACTATCGCCAACCGCATGGACCATGATCTGTTGCCTATAGTCAATACCTGTCTGAAGAAATTTTTTCAATTGCGCAGTAGAAAAGTTGATATGTCCATAGTAGTCAGGCATATCTGCATATGGCTTTCTTACTGCCGCAAGCCGTTCTACCGGTGTGCCGTCGAGGATAATTTTCATTCCGCGGATGGAGTTGTTCCCACCTATCATGTCGAATAACGGCATCCAGTCTTCATAAAGAATATCTGCTTCATTGGTCAATAAAAACGGGATGAGCCTGACCCTTACGGGGTACGCCTGCTTCATGTATACCTTCATATGGTCAGCTGCCATTAACGAACCTGCCATGTTCTGCACACTGGTTAATCCGAGTGAGGCCAGCCCGGCATATTTACCTTTTAATTCGTCAACGATCTGCTCATAGCTCAATGTCTTATTGATTTGTTGTCCAACTCCAAATCCCGCGTATTCCCAACATAGTCCGGTCAGCTTTCCGTCTTTATCTTTTTCCAGGTCGCCAGCTAAGAATCTTGTATTTTCGTTTATGCGTAACAGTTGTAATGCACGCGAATTCATGATCACACCGTGACCGGTATTTGCCTGAAGTACTACCTGGTGGTTAGGGGCTATACTGTCGAGGCGCTTTCGCCTTACGCTCAGGTCCTCAAACAATTCGGCGTTGACCTCAATGGTGATCCATCTGCCTTTAGGCAGACGGGAAACAATAGATACTACACTGTCTTTCACCAATGGCCATGGTGTGTGGGTCAGCATGTCTTTTCCCATGCTGACATTATACGAAGCATTCTGCGGTCCGATATGGCAGTGTGCATCATTGAATCCGGGGATCAAAGTTTTTCCTTTCAGGTCGATAATTCTGGTACTGTCCGTCTTCCATTTCATTATATCATCAGAACTTCCTACCGCTACAATTACTTTATGGTGAATAGCTACTGCTTCTGCCCATGGCTTCTGTTTGTCGGCCGTAAAGATCTTACCATGATGAAGAATTATATCTGCTTGTGCAAAAAGTTCTGATGAACAGCACAGCACGAAAATCAACGCTATTATGTTACGCATAAAATGGTTTAATAATTAAGTGTATCCGGTTATTAATCCTGATATGAATAGTGTACATTACTGTATCGAATTATTCAATGCATAGAAGGTTTAATATACGCAAAATACAACCATGAACAGACTGGCAACGGAAGCTGATTTTTCATTTATTTTTGAACTGTATATGCATCCGGTCATCAACCCATGGCTATTATATGAATCGATGGACGAAGCTGAATTCCGACCTATTTTTACTGAGCTGGCCGATAAGAGATGTTTGTATGTTTATGAGGACGGCGGACAAATGATTGGCATGTTCAAACTCGTTCCCCAGAAATACCGAAACAGCCATATCAGTTACCTCGGAGGGATAGGCATACATCCGGATCATTGGGGTAAGGGGCATGGGTCGATGATGTTGAAAGAAGTGATCGAACTGGCGAAGTCTATGAACTGTGTGCGAATAGAACTTACCGTTGCAAGTATCAATGTTCAGGCCATCAGGGCCTATGAAAAAGCCGGGTTTAAAAATGAAGGCACACTAAAAAAATATACTTACCTCAGGTCTGAGAACAGGTTCATTGATGAACAGGTCATGGCACTGATAATATGATAGATGATCCACACTGATTAGCATTAAAAAAAGATTTTATTTAAGTTAAAGAACACCCTTGTCATAAATAATATAAAGAATGCAAAGCGTTAAAGCGACCATTGGAAAAGATCACTACAGAACGATCATTGAAAGCGACACCAACAGG
This sequence comes from Sphingobacteriales bacterium, assembly GCA_031372815.1. Lineage (GTDB taxonomy): Bacteria > Bacteroidota > Bacteroidia > Chitinophagales > Chitinophagaceae > Pollutibacter. Next base: position 6,501 of record JANMMA010000339.1, on the reverse strand, counting down.
ATAAATGCTGATGAACCCGTATCGATGGGTGGAACCGACCAAGGTTTTTCACCTGATGAATTATTGGCTTCAGCGCTGGCGGCTTGCACGGCAATAACATTAAGGATGTATGCCGATCGTAAGCATTATGCTGTAGACAGTATAGAGATTACCGTGTCAACAGAATGGGACAAGGTTAACCTTCGGACCAATTTTGAAAAGACCCTGAAGTTTTATGGAAACATCAGTGCTGAAGAAAAAGCAAGGCTAAGGGAGATCGCGGATAAATGTCCGACCCACAAGGCACTGCAGAATCCCATCCAAATCAACACTACATTAATATGAAGGATATCACAATGAAATATTCGAATGGCGAAGTGACGGTAGTATGGAAGCCGGCTGTATGTATACATTCCGCGATATGCTGGAAAGGGGTAGGCGGACTGTTGCCCGTTTTTAACCCGATGCGGAAGCCATGGATTGATCCACTTGCTGCACCTACGGATCGGATCATCGAACAGGTGAAAAAATGTCCGTCGGGTGCGTTAAGTTTTTTTATGAACAATGAGAAACCCCGGGAAAATTCTTTAGATGAGGGGTCTTCATTATAGTATTTGCTATGTTGAATGCTAATAACCATATATAGATTTTCTGCGCGATAAAATTCCCCCGACAATAAGGAAAAACTGATGAAAATCACATTTTTCCCTGACTCCTGCACATTTTACAACTGCCATATAGTGAGTACCTCTGTATTTCAAACTATATTATTATGGCAACAGCATGGAAGACCCCGAAATATGTCTATTCATTTGGAGGGGGAAAAGCAGATGGTAATGAATCTATGAAGAATTTACTCGGTGGCAAAGGTGCGAATCTTGCCGAGATGGCCGGGCATCCTAACCTCAAACTACCCGTCCCGCCTGGTTTTACCATCACTACAGAAGTATGTACATACTACTACGACAATAAAAAAACATATCCTAGGGTGATGAAAGGTCAGTTGGAACTGGCCCTTAAGCAAGTGGAAAAGATCATGGGCAAGAAGTTCGGCAATGTTAAAGATCCATTGCTGCTTTCTGTTCGTTCAGGCGCCCGTAAGTCGATGCCCGGGATGATGGAAACCGTGCTTAATGTGGGACTTAATATGGATACCATACAGGGACTGATTGCACAATCCGGTGACGAGCGTTTTGCTTATGACGCTTACCGCAGATTGATCATGATGTACGCTGATGTAGTTATGGAAAAAGCTGCCGGCATCGAACCCAAAGGAAAAGGAGTTCGGAAACTGCTTGATGAAAAACTCGAACAGATCAAAACAAAAAACGGATATACCTCCGATACTGAATTAACGGTAGATCAAATGAAGGCACTCGTAAAAGATTATAAGGCCACGGTGCTGAAAAATCTGGGTAAGCCTTTCCCTGATGATCCAATGGAGCAACTCATGGGTGCGGTTAGCGCGGTATTTTCAAGCTGGAATGGAAGGCGTGCGGTAGAATATCGTCGTATAGAAAGAATTCCTCACGAATGGGGAACTGCCGTAAATGTGCAGGCCATGGTGTTTGGCAACATGGGTAATGACAGTGCAACTGGTGTTGCTTTCACGCGTAACCCGGGCACTGGTGAGAATAAGTTTTATGGTGAATACCTGGTTAATGCACAGGGAGAAGACGTTGTCGCGGGGACCAGGACCCCTGCACCGGTAAATGAATATTCCAAAAATGCGCAAAGCGAGCACCTTCCCTCTTTAGAAGAAATAATGCCACGTTGTTACCAGGAACTCGACGGATACCAGCGCAAACTGGAGAAGCATTATAAGGATATGCAGGATATTGAATTCACCATTGAAAAAGGCACGTTGTATATGTTACAGTGCCGCGTTGGTAAACGAAATGGTATTGCTGCTGTAAGAATGGCCACAGAAATGCATAAAGAGAAACTTATTGATATTGATACAGCGATCATGAGCGTTGGTCCGAACCAACTCGTAGAATTATTATTGCCTATGTTGGATCCTACAGTAGAGATCCTTACCAAACCAATAGCAAAAGGGTTGCCTGCCGGTCCCGGTGGTGCGAAAGGACGTGCCGTTTTCAGTTCAGCGGACGCTGTTGAGTGGGCAAGCCGCGGAGAAAAAGTTATTCTTGTGCGGGAAGAAACTTCACCGGAAGACGTTGATGGTATGCATAAATCGCAGGCCATCCTGACTACTAAAGGCGGTATGACTTCCCACGCTGCACTTGTTGCCAGGGGATGGGGTAAATGCTGCATCGTTGGTTGTGGTGATATTGAGATCCATCATGAAACCAAAACATTCAAGGGCAAAGATGGTGAAGTGATACACGAAGGCGACTGGATCAGCCTGAACGGTACAAAAGGACTGGTTTATGAAGGCAGTATGGAGATGGTTGAGATAGACCTCAATAAGAACCAGAGCTATAAAGACCTGATGAAACTGGTGGACAAAACAAAAACCATTGGTGTAAGAACCAATGCTGATACTGCGAAAGACGCCGCACAAGCCATGTTGTTTGGTGCGGAAGGAATTGGTCTTTTCCGCACAGAGCACATGTTTTATGGCGAAGGTTCAGATCAGCCATTATTCCTGCTAAGAAAAATGATCGTCAGCAAGACTGAATCTGAACGCAGACAAGCATTGAAAGAATTGTATGTCTATGTGAAGAAAGACATTAAGGATACGATGAAAGTAATGAAGGGACATCCCGTAACCATCAGGTTGTTGGATCCGCCACTGCACGAGTTTGTGCCCCATGATAGTACCAAACTTCACGAGCTTGGAAAAGTACTTGGCATCAGCATGAGTGTACTGAAAAGAAGGGTACTGGCTTTACACGAGAACAATCCGATGCTTGGACACCGCGGTGTACGTCTTGGAGTAAGCTATCCTGAGATCACCGAAATGCAAATAAGGGCTATACTGGAAGTGGCTGTTGAGCTCAACAAAGCAGGGATCAAGGCATTTCCTGAGATTATGATACCCGTAACCTGTACGGTGAAAGAACTGGAACACCAGAAAGCACTGACCGACAAAGTCTATAAAGAAGTATGCGAAGCTTATAAAGTAAAAAAGATCGCTTACCATTTTGGTACGATGATCGAAATCCCACGGGCAGCCCTTAAGGCTAACAGAATGGCCGAAATAGCTGACTTCTTCAGCTTTGGTACAAATGACCTTACACAGATGAGCTTCGGTTTCAGCAGGGACGATATTGGTGGGTTCCTTCCTAAATACCTTGATCTGAAGATATTGCCAGATGATCCATTCCAAACTATTGACCAGGAAGGTGTGGGCGAGTTGGTTAGGCTCGGAACTGAACGCGGCAGGGCTACCAAACCCGGACTTAAAGTTGGTGTTTGCGGCGAACATGGTGGCGATCCTGAAAGTGTGAAGTTTTTCCACCGCCTGGGCATGAATTATGTGAGCTGTTCACCATTCCGTGTACCTATTGCCAGGCTTGCTGCTGCACAGGCAGCCGTAGAAGAAAAAAGGGCCAGGGCATTAGCCGGGAAGCCCAAAGGAATAAAGATCAGTGCTAATGGCATCAAGCGTTTGAAAACCGTGAAAACCAGGAAACAATATGCGTGAGAAAATGGGGAAATGGGAAGATGTGGCGAATGTGAAGTGAACATCTAAAAAAGTCTGAAATCCAATATTGATAACGATCGAATCATTTTCCCATTGATATTACACACTACCACATTTACCAATTGTATAATTTTCAAATAAAAAACCCCGGAGAGGGGTTTTTTATTTGAACAATGTGATATATGTCACCTTCCCTCCTCTTCAAGATCACCCCGAAAACTTTCCACCGTCATTATCTGTCCCTCTTTCATGTTCTAGCTTGGGTTTTTCACACACAGTGATTATCATGAACACATTAATAAATAAAAAGAAAATGCAGCGCGGAATTTTTTTGGTCACCATGGTGATCGCCTTTGCACCGGTTTTTTTACAAGCCCAGCCTTATACCTCCCACGGTGCAGCGAAAATTGAGGTTGTTGGTACTTCAAACATTCATGACTGGACGCTCACCTCACCCTACGGTACCTGTACCGGAGTATTTGAAATGGATGGCGCAGGTGTTATAACCGGTTTAACGAACCTGGGATTTACGATGACTGTTACCAACCTGAAAAGTACGCACGGTGGCACGATGGATAATAACGCTTACAAAGCGATGGCTGCAGACAAATATCCAAATATCAAATTCAATAGTTCTACTGCCACTGTAAAACCAAATGGTGATGGAACTTATTTGATTACGGCGCCGGGGAAGTTGACCATCAGCAGCGGTACAAAAGATGTTACCCTAACCGCAAAAGGTAAAGTCAATCCCGACAAAACAGTATCCATTTCCGGTAGTTATAAACTTGTTACTACTGATTACAACGTTAAGGCAATAAGTATTATGCTTGGCGCCATCAAAACGAAAGCAGACGTTACGATCAATTACACACTGACCATGAAACCACAATAACCGTACTCAGGACAATACTGAAGACTCAATAAACCAAATTAAAAATTTTATACCAGATTTAAAAACACAGATTATGAGAAACAAATTACAACCAAAAAGAATCCTGCTCGCAATGACAGTTCTTTTCGCAGTACCAATGGCCATTAATGCACAGGACATTGCTCCTGAGGCCTCCGTTACCAGGACTATGATGAAAGAATACCTGAGCTATTACGATAGTATACAGAATTTCAGGTACTATGACCAAAGAGGTATCAATGTATTCGAAACACCAAAAGACAATGTGAGCTTCAACGGTTTGCGTGTTCGGTTTGGTGCGGGATTTACACAGCAATACCAGGCACTCAAACATGAAAATAAAGGTGCCGCAAACTACTTATCTACCAATAAACTGTATCCTTTACAGTCTGGTTTCATGACTGCCCAGGCCAACCTGAATATGGATGTGCAACTGGCAGACGGTATCCGTTTGAACCTGACTACATATCTTTCTTCCCGTCACCATAATGAAGCATGGGTGAAAGGTGGTTATATTCAATTTGATAAACTTCCTTTCAAAGGCCAATTCTGGGATGACCTGATGAAACTGGCTACCATTAAAGTTGGTCACATGGAAATCAACTATGGTGATGCGCATTTCAGGAGGCCTGATGGCGGACAAACAATGTATTCTCCTTTCATGGAAGGCTTGATCATGGATGATTTTGCTACTGAGATTGGTGGTGAAGTATACCTGCAGAAGAATGGCTTGTTCGGTATGGTTGGAATGACCAGCGGTATGATCAAAGGCTACGTTGACTCTACCTACAAAACTGCTGCTGATGCCAATACTAAGAGGTCTCCATCTATTTATTTCAAAGGTGGTATCGACAAACAACTTGCCCAAAAGATCAGGGTAAGATTGTCGGCCAGTTATTATACCAACAGCAGTTCTGCGGGAAGTGGACTTACCTTGTTCGGTGGAGATCGTACTGGTTCAAATTATCAGAACGTGATGGAAAAAGTTCCTTACGGAACAGCTAATCCTGCTTCAACAATAGCGGCATTTTCCGGAAGGTTTAACCCAGGATTCTCTAAGAAAGTAAATGCCATGATGTTGAACGCTTTTGTAAAAGTTTCAGGATTTGAATTCTTTGGAACTTATGAAAATACCAAAGGAAGAACTAAATCCGAAACTGCAACCAGGAAGTTTGACCAGATATCTGTCGAAGGTGTATATCGCATAGGGGCCAAAGAAAATTTCTTCATCGGAGCGAAATACAACACCGTTAGCGGTCGCCCTGCAGGAGCAACTTACCTGAAAGATATCAGTATCGATCGTACAGCATTTGCAGCAGGTTGGTTCCTGACCAGGAACATCGAACTGAAAGGCGAATATGTTATTCAGAACTACAAAGATTTCCCAACGTCTGATTATAGGGCAGGTGGAAAATTTGATGGTATCGTGATCGAAGCAATTGTAGGATTCTAGTTTTTGTTTCAGTATAATTTGTACAAGCCAGGTTGTGAACCCAGCCTGGCTTTGTTTCAACTTCACTACGATGCATTATTTAATCTTCATATTAACAATATCATTAGTTTCTTTCACCATTCCAGTTGAACAGAAAATGATTTCTTCCTGGATCATTGAAAAAAACAGCTCAATGAATATTGAAGGGAGTTCGAATATAAACGCATTTACCTGTGACTTGAAAGAATACCTTAACGAGGATACACTTGTGTATACGAAGGATGACCATGCAAAGAAACTGGTGTTCAGCAACAGTGTATTAAATGTTGATATTGCCAGGTTCGATTGCCACCAGAAATATATCACGGCCGATTTTCGTAAGATCCTGAAGTCGGAGAAAAATCCTTACATCAGGGTGCGCTTTATTTCCCTCGATGACGCTGCCGTTAGCGGAAATATAAACGGTGTAGTGGAAATAGAAATAGCCGGACAAACAAAACGAATGGATATCACTTATGCCATGCAGCAATATGGCAATAAGCAATTACAACTGATTGGTAGCAA
>JANMMA010000327.1:0-5587 GCA_031372815.1 Sphingobacteriales bacterium | reverse complement strand
GCAAAAAAAGTCTTGAGACCGTCCCGGCGAACCAGGCCATAGTACACTCCTACAGTACTGACATTGGTATTGCCAGAATACTGGACAAAGGATGGTCCCTGAACCTAAGCATACCCATCACTTCAAACAGCCGTGAAGCTTCCCTCGAACATGGCGGGGCGAACACTACCCGACATACAACAAATTCATTTGGATTAGGTGATATACGGCTGGTAGTATACAAATGGATCAGGACTCCTCAACCAACGCAGAAATGGAATATGCAGCTCGGTCTGGGCCTCAAGCTTCCTACAGGTGCATATGATTATGAAGATTATTTCTATCGCAACGACAGTACCAGGGTGCTGGCTCCCGTAAATCCTTCCATTCAATTGGGAGACGGAGGTACCGGTATCATCACTGAACTGAACGCATATTATTTTTTCAACAAAACTTTCAGCGGGTTTGGTAACTTCTATTATATGATTAACCCCAGGGAACAGAATGGCGTATCAGTGTTAAGTGGACGAACACCGACAACAGTTCAGCTGAGAAGCGGTTTAGTGGAAACCAGTGTGGCGGATCAGTATTCATATCGCTTAGGCTTAACAGCAAATATTGACCGGGTGGGGCTATCTGCTGCCATTAGGAAAGAGGGTGTTCCTGTGTATGATAAATTTGGTGGAAGCGCAGGTACAAGAAGAGCCGGAAGTAATGTTTCCGTTGAACCAGGAATCATCTATCGTTTTAAAGCGGCATCGATCTATGCCTATGTGCCCATCTTCATCAGTCATGAAATTAAACAGAATGTTCCGGATAAAAAATTTACCGAAATGACCGGAATTTACACATCCAGCCCCGGTGGCTCCGGCGATTTTATGGTTTTCATAGGAGCACAATTCAGATTTTAATCCTTAAAAATATATATATGAAAAAGGATATGGTAAACAAACGGAGAGCCTTCCTCGGCTCTATTGCAGCAGGTGCGGTAACGATGGGAATAATGGCTATACCAGACCCATTAAAAGCAGCGCCCCTGATAAAAGATGAACCCATAGATGACCTGGAAGCATGGTTCAATGAACTAAAAGGTAAACACAAAATGGTATTCGATTCGCCACACCCAAACGGTGTAATGCCTTTTGCATGGCCAAGGGTTTTTTTAATGACGAACGAAAAAACCGGTACCCCAACCAATGAATCAAATGTTGTTGTTGTGCTCCGACACAATTCCATCCCGTATGCATTAAACGATAAACTGTGGGAGAAATACAAACTGGGCGAATTTTTCAAAGTTGATGACCCCCTCACTCAAAAGCCTGCTATCAGGAATCCATTTAATAAACCCAAACCTGGTGATTTCTCCATTCCCGGAGTTGGCCCTGTTCAAATTGGCATCAACGAACTGCAGGATGCAGGGGTAAAATTCTGTGTATGTGAAATGGCCATGACCGTGAACAGTGCCGCTTTGGCTGCAAAAATTAAAAAAGACGCTGCGGAGATCAGGAAAGACTGGATGGATGGGCTTCTTCCCGGTATAATGCCTGTTCCTTCCGGTGTCTGGGCCATCGGCCGCGCCCAGGAACACGGCTGTGCCTATTGCTTTGCGGGATAGTCTGTCTGATTGGATATGTATGGATAAAAGTTTACCTTATCGTACAGCATTACGCCGTAAGCATTGAATTTATCCATCAGAGCCAACCGCTATTTCAAACTACTTTGTTATGTGCTGATATGCATCTGCCTGTCTGCGGGAAATACTCATGCACAACCCTTCGGCATAAAAAAATATACCATCAATGATGGACTTCCTGATGCGTATATCCTTAACATTTACCAGGACAGTAATGGGTTTCTCTGGATCGGAACATCCAATGGATTGAGCCGATTTGACGGGAAAGAATTCGTTAATTATGATTTTGCTGATGGTCTGCCTGACGAGTATGTCAACAATACCCTGGAAGACCGGCAGCATCGTTTATGGATCGGAACAAGGAAAGGTATAGTTCAAATGAAGGGGGAAAATTTTATCAGTTATCCCTACAGTGATGGGAATGTGATTGGATATGTATTTGATATTGTGGAAACACCGGAGGGAAATATATGGGGACTAACGGACAAGGGTACCTACCAATTTGAGGATGGTGAATGGAAAAAGCTTATCCTTTATCCAGGCCTCGAAAATAAAAGCTGCCGGAATTTAGTATTCACGGACAGTGGATTGATCGTTAATTATGGAGACTACCTGGTCAATATTCCAAAAAAAGGAAGCGCGGGAATCATTGGGAAAGATACGCTCAACTGGCCCTATTTTAATGTGATCAGGAAAAATGCCGGCCAGTTATATATGGCAACCCGTGATGGCATGTTCCGGAGAGTCGATAATACTTTTCAACCTTTGTTCCAAAAGGAACTGGCCGGACAAAAGGTGATGAATTTTTTTATTGACAGTAGGAAAAGGAGCTGGATCTCTCTTTATAGTCATGGATTGAAAGTTTCACTGCCTTCTGACACGGGCAGGCTAAGTCAGCAAATTACTGCTGATAATGAACTTGTTTCACAAGTGTATGAAGACAAACTGGGCATTATCTGGATCGCCTCCAGCATTGGATTATTGAGGGCTGAATTGCGAAACTATCTCGTTTATGATATAAAGGGCCAGAATGTGGCAAGAAATATTTTCAACATTAAGGGCCGCGGCATCATGGTATCGTCAGAAATAGATGGATTTCTCCAGTTTAGTAAAGGGAACATAGTAAAATCATTGCCGGAGGCAAATCAGGAAACAAAAACCAATTTTAATAAGGCCATCATTGATGGTCATTGCACCGATGATCAGCAAAGGTTGTGGCTGGCGACAAGGTCCGGTAAAATATTCACGTGGAAAGATAACCGTTTGTCGTTGCTACGCTATGGGGATATGGGAAAGTATGGTGGTTTTTTCGACATCAGTTTCAATCCGGTTTCGAAGCGGTTATTTGTTTCGTCGGATACACTGTACGAAGGGGCATTATCAGGGTTCAAAAAATTTGTTGGCGTCAATACCGGGAAATACATTTCTCTTCCCATTAAGGTTAAATCTTTCAGGAACGGGCTAAGCTTTGTTGGTACCCGGCTTGAGGGTGTGATGATGATCGACACACAGCATCGGGTATGGCCATTTAGCCATGTCCTTAATATACCCGATAACTCCTCGGGGGTCAATTTTTATGAAGAAGAGGGAAATCGTTTCTGGGTCAGTTTCAGTGGTGGGATTAAACGGTATCATTGGAATGAAAAACAGGAACCGGTGGAGGAATTACTGATCAGTGAGTCTAATGGCCTGCCAAACAATTCTGTGTATTCCATGGCCTTCGATAATAGCAAAAGGATGTGGGCCCTTACTGCTGCGGGAATTGTGACCATCCAGTTTGATTCTACCGGTAATACTTTCTTTATCCGGAAGTGGAATGATGCCGATGGTATTGCACCAGAAAATCTGCGTGGCGGAAACATTTGCATTGATGATAACGGGAAAATATGGGTGCAGCTGACGGATCGTATTTATGTATTTAATACGTCAGAAATAACGATAGAACGAGAATCCCCCAGGGTCATTATTTCAAATGTAAGATTGAACCTTCAGGAAACAACATGGAGCAAGTGGACGGATTCTCTCCTGGGCTATTTACAAATACCTGTACATCCTGTGTTGCCATCCTATATGAACAGCCTCGGCATTTTTTACAAGGGCATTTCTTTCAGGGATTACGAAGGACTAGAATACACTTATAGATTAAATGGTTATAACAGTTCATGGAGTCCAAACCAGAAAAGCAATTTCGTTTCGTTTGTTGGGTTGCCACCCGGGAAATATGAATTTCTGGTTATGGTGAAGGATTCAAATACGGGGTGGAGTAGGCCAGCCAGTTTTACGTTTGAAATTTTAAAGCCATTCTGGCAGACATGGTGGTTTATAATGCTGATGATAGTATTAGCAGGATACCTGGTATTTCTTTTGTTCCAATTCAGGCTTCATGAAAAATTAGTGGTTATGAATGTAAGGCAGAAGCTCCACCGTGACCTCCATGATGATATTGGTGCTACTTTAAGCAGTATCAAAGTATATACAGAGGTCTTGCGTGATGATCCCGGAAACAGTGTTATTATCGGGCTGATCAGGGACAATGCGGAAGAAATGATCGGTCAGCTGGAATTGATCTCGTGGGCAACCAATCCTCAGAATGACAGCTTTAAAAGCCTATGTGAGCTGATGAAAAAATATGCCGTTCCGGCATGTTATGCGAAGAAGATCGAACTGACTTTCCTTTCAGAAACTATTCATAGCCATTTGCTCATTCCCGGGAATGTACGGAAGAATATTTTTCTTGTTTTCAAGGAAGCTGTTAATAACATCATTAAGTACTCGGAAGCCTCAGTGTGCTCTGTTGAAATAGTGATCAGGCACCGTAAATTCATCCTTCATATTGCTGATGACGGAAAAGGATTTACGGAACAGGGCAAGGAAAAAGGTTACGGCATTCAGAATATGCAGAACCGTGCTGAAGAATTGAAAGGAACATTGGTCCTTTCATCCAGTCCCGGCGAAGGGGTCACGATTGAACTGGCTATACCTTATCCTTTCAAAATACCAAATACATGGGATGAAAGGGGCAGGGAATATCAGTAGATTTGATAAATAGTTAATGATCAATGTAGCCATCATAGAAGATAATTTACAATATCGCACCACGATATCGATCATACTTCAGCTGGATGAGAACATCAGGATATTGCATAAGGGTGGAAATTGTGAAGAGGTATTACCGTTGTTTGAATCAACGAGGCCTGATGTTGCCTTAATGGATATAGACCTGCCTGGAATTAGTGGTATACAAGGTGTGTGGAACATCAAAAAGAAATGGCCAGAAGTAAAGGTCCTTATGCTTACTGTATTCGAGGACGAAGGAAAGATTTTTGGTGCCATAAAAGCCGGCGCTAATGGTTATTTATTGAAAAAAGATAATCCCCAACATATTCTTAATGCGATCAAGGCAGTCCACCAGGGTGAAAGTCCGATGAATGGAATGATCGCTGCAAAGGTCCTCGATTATTTTCAGCATCAGTCCTCTTCTGGTGAATCATTGTTAGATACTAATTTAACGGAAAGGGAAAAAGGCATACTACAATTATTGATAAAGGGGCTCAGCTATAAAGAAATTGCCGGGTCAATTTTCATTTCCACGGAAACGCTTAATACCCATATTAAAAATATCTACCGGAAATTGAATGTCCATTCACGCAGTGAACTGGCAGCGCGTTACAGGAATAATATGTGATTTGTACAATTTGTCTCCCCGTTTTTCCACCCTTCTGGGTTTATATCTCCCATAAACATGGTATCATAACGGAAATCCCTGATCATCATACCGTTGACATAGCGGCATGATGACTTTTATTAATGACTTTCCATTGTTTTATTATACTCCCAATAAGATGTGAATTATCCAAACAATTGCCCGTAATTAGCGTAAATGCCTTAGTTTTGCCGGCACCGCCTGGTTAGAAAAACTATCCCGATCAGGCATAAATCCTGATTATGGCAAAAGTAAGTTTTAGCAACAACGGA
>JANMMA010000322.1:0-11486 GCA_031372815.1 Sphingobacteriales bacterium | reverse complement strand
TGTCAGTTCAGTTTTAACGGGCTCACTCGATGGGCTTACTTCAATCGTTTTTGAATTGCCAATACTCATACCGATCAATATACCGACAGCTACTAACGAGACCAATCCGGCAGCGATGGCAACACCTTGTACCACACCAGTTAATATTCCCTTTTTCCTGGAAGAATTCGAAGGTTTTACAATGGCTGCTTTTTCTGCCTTTTGGGATTCTAGCCTGATTGTTCTATCGGGGAAGAGAAGTGCCGGATCTGAGGTGGTATTTTTTTTAAATTTTTCTTCAGGTGTGATTAACGATGGCCTTGTTTGGTCAGGTTTAGGGTTAACCGGAGGTCTCTCCACCTCAGGATGAGAATTCTTTTTGGCAGCATCCTGAACGCTTCCGGAGGGCAAAGAAACAGATACGTATTTAGGTCGTCTCGGTTCAGGCCTTTCTTCCCGTAATGTTTTTCCATTCTCTTCAGCGGAAGTGATTTTAGGTGTTTGGTTTACCGGCTTATTTTCCTGCACTTCATTTTCATTGAAAGCGCGGTCTTTGTGAGCCTGTTCGATCTTTTTTTCTACACTGGGCTTTTTGTAGAATCTGTCGAACGGCTGTTCCACCAATGGGGGTGCGAAAGGTTTCAATTCTTCGATTTCCCCTGGGTATCTCCAGGCTGCACTTCGCCCGTCTACCCATACCAGATCGTATGGTTTTAAACCCAGCTGTTGGATGTCTTCCACAGTATAGGGTCCCGTTTGTTTATTATCTCTTAATAGAAGGTATTTATTCATGTGAAGTCGGCAATAAAAGTACAAAATCAGGGAACAGAAACTTCGTTGGACTAAGGTAACATCAAAAAGCACCTATTGTTGTGAATAATTAGTTATAAAACAAGGCTTTTGGTGGCTTTACCAAAGCTAAAAAATGGGGGCAAAATGGGTAATATAAGTCAGGTTTTACGGCCGAAAAAAGGTAGATTTGCGGTCTTTCGAATAACCCCTAAGTTTAAGGATTTTACAGTATGGATGATAACTTACAGATACCCGGTGAAACGCAGGATAATGACCGGATAATTCCGGTGAATATTGAGGAACAAATGAAATCGTCTTACATCGATTATTCCATGAGTGTAATCGTTGGAAGGGCCCTGCCTGACGTGAGGGATGGTTTAAAACCCGTTCACCGGAGGATTCTCCATGCCATGAATGAACTTGGATTGGATTATAACAAACCAACCAAGAAGTGCGCCCGTATAGTGGGAGAGGTGCTGGGTAAGTTTCACCCCCATGGTGATACCGCGGTATACGACTCGCTGGTGCGTATGGCGCAAGACTGGAACCTGCGGTACACGTTGGTCGATAAACAGGGAAACTTTGGTTCGCCCGACGGTGAAGGACCAGCGGCCATGAGGTATACAGAAGCCAGGATGCAGCGAATGGCGAAATTCCTGCTGGAAGACATTGACAAGGACACGGTTGATTTCCAGTTGAATTTTGATGACTCTATGGAAGAGCCTACCGTACTGCCCACTAAAATACCTCAACTGCTGGTCAACGGGTCAAGTGGTATTGCCGTGGGTATGGCCACGAATATGATGCCCCATAATTTGCGTGAAGTGGTTGATGGCTGTATTGCGTTTATAGATAACCGTGATATTACCATTGAAGAGTTGATGCAATATGTGAAGGCTCCCGATTTTCCTTCCGGTGGAATGATCTATGGTATGGAGGGTGTGAAAGCGGGTATGATGACCGGCCGTGGAAGGGTTGTACTGCGCGGCAAACTGCAGGTAGATACAAAGCCCAGCGGAAGGGAACAAATAGTCATCACTGAAGTTCCCTACCAGGTGAGCAGGGATGTTCTTACATCCAGAATTGGCCAGCTTGTGATCGATAAAATTGTTGAAGGTATTGCGCACGTCAACAATGAATCAAATGAAAAAGAAGGTACGCGTATTGTGATCGACCTGAAGCGGGATGCCGTGGCCAATGTGATCATTAATCAATTATACAAGTTCACTGAACTGCAAACTTCATTTGGTATCAATAATGTGGCTTTAGTAAGGGGAAGGCCGAGGACCTTAAATCTAAAAGACCTCATTTCTGAATTCGTAGATTTCAGGCACGAGGTAGTTATCCGGAGGGCAAATTTCGAACTCCGTGAAGCCCAGAAAAAAGCGCATATCCTTGAGGGTTACCTTATTGCGTTAGATCACCTCGACGAAGTAATCAGGCTGATTCGTAACAGCGCCAATCCCGAGGAAGCAAAGGATGGCCTGATCGCCAGCTTTGGGATGACAGAGATACAAGCCAAAGCAGTGCTTGAACTGAGGTTGCAACGGTTGACGGGCATGGAGAGAGACAAGATCAAGGCGGAGTTCGAAGAGATCATGAAATTCATTGGTGAGTTGCAAGCATTGCTTGCTGATCCGGTGTTGAGGTTCAACCTTATCAAGGAAGAATTGAATGACGTGAAAGAGAAGTTCGGTGATGATCGCAGAAGCGAGATCATCTACCTGGAAAACGAGATGAGGCTTGAAGACCTTATCAAAGAAGAAGACGTTGTAATCACTGTTTCTCACCTGGGATACATCAAGCGTACACCATCCAATGAATATCGCATACAAAAAAGGGGCGGACGCGGATCTATCGGAGGACGCACCAGGGAAGAGGATTATATTGAACATCTTTTTGTAGCCTCTACTCACCATACCCTGTTGTTTTTTACTGAAAAAGGCAGGTGTTACTGGTTAAGGGTTTATGAGATCCCTGATGGTGATAAGGTCAGCAAAGGCAGGGCGATCCAGAATTTGATCCAGCTGCCGCCTGATGACAAGATCAGAACCATCATTGATGTAAAAGACCTCGAGGATAAAGATTTTGTTTCGCGGCACTATATTTTACTGTGTACTCAGAAAGGAATCATAAAAAAGACCAGCCTGGAAGATTTTAGCCGCCGTCGTGCAACCGGAGTGAATGCAATAACCGTCGTGGAGGGTGATCAGTTGCTGGAAGCTAAAATGACCGATGGCAATTGTGAAATCATTATGGCTGTTAAAAGCGGCCGGGCAATTCGTTTCCCTGAAGAAAAAGTAAGGCCAACGGGACGTGGTGCTATTGGTGTGGCAGGTATTGAAGTAGACCAGGAAGGGGACGAAGTGGTTGGTATGATTTGTGTTGGCAGGGATGACCAGTCTAAGACTGTTCTTGTAGTTTCAGAAAAAGGATACGGAAAAAGGACACCCATAGATGAATACCGAATAACCAATCGCGGAGGAAAAGGCGTAAAAACCATTAGTGTAACCGAGAAAACCGGTAAATTGGTTGGTATTCTGGATGTGAAATCAAAAGAAGATCTGATGATCACCTGTATATCGGGCATCACGATAAGGATGTCTGTTGAAGCCATCAGCGAGCAGGGTAGGGCCACCCAGGGGGTCAAACTGATCAGGTTAGATGGTGGAGATGAAATTGCTGCGATCACTCAGCTCGATGAAGAATCAGTGGTAGAAAATGAAACAGGTGAAGTCAGTGAAACCGGTGATAATATTTCACCTTCAGGGACAGGGGAAAACAGTTCAGGTGTGGCCGATAACGAGGCCATCCCTCCAACAGAAACAGATCCGGCATAATAATATACATTCCTAATTTAAAAGTATACAAATGAAGCGAGTCCTTTTAACAACCATACTGGCCATTGCAGTTTCCGGTATTTTTGCTCAGGATATTAAAAAAACGAAGGAGTTCATCACCGCAAATGCATGGGATAAAGCAAAGGAGTCGATAGACCAGACCCTGGCCGTTCCTAAGAACCAGAAAAGTGCGGAAGCCTGGTATCTGAAGGGCAAAATCTACAGTGCTGTGGCTGCCAATCCGGGTTTTAAATCTCTGGCGCCCGATGGCAGGATGCAGGCTTTGGAGGCCTTCAAAAAATCGCTGGAACTGGATAAAACAGTAGCCACTACTTACCTCACACTGGATCAGTACCAGCCTGTATTTACGCTATACACTTCAAACTTTGAAGAGGCCGCAGCTTTATACAACAGTGAAAAATACGTTGATGCATTGCAGCAATTTAAAAACTGCACTACGTTCGGCGATTTTATCTTCACGAATGGATGGGGACTGTATAAACTGGATACTACACTGACTTATTACACGGCGCTGTCTGCCCTGAACTCGAAGAACGAAGCTGAAGCTGTTACTAATTTTACCAAACTAGGGGATGCGCGTGTTGCAAGAACTCCTGAAGAAGCAACCATCTATCGTTACCTGGCGAAGTACTATTACGATAAGAAAGATGAACCTAACATGCTTAAATATATAAAGACTGGCATGGAACTTTATCCCAAAGACGAATATCTGCCATTACTCGAATTGGACTATGTAAGGGAGAAGGGCGACAAGCAGGCTTTGTACAAAAAATACGATGAAATGGTGGCTGCAAACCCGAACAATTTTGATGTATTGTTCGACTATGGCAATGAACTTTTCCTGCAAACCCACGTAGCAGATGCTTCAAAGCGCCCCGCTAACTACGCCGAAAATTGCGCCAAAATAGAAGATCTCTATAAAAAAGCAATTGCGATAAAGCCTGATAATGCAGACGCCTTACTTGCGTTGGGAAAGCATTATTATAACATAGCATTGTTCATGGAAGAGGACGTTAATAAATTAAAAGGCACCAAACCTGAAGACGTCAAGAAAAAAGCTGACCTCAATGCGCAAGTTGCAGAAACTGCAACTAAGTCGATCGAACCTTTGGAAAAAGTGTTTAACATGTATGACAAAGAAGGCAAAATGAAAACACATGAAAAATCTAATTTTAAATCAGCCTGTAACTTGCTTTCCTACAGCTACGAAAAGAAAAAGGACAAGACCAAGTCAGATTTTTACCAAAAGAAATATGATGAAGCTGACAAGGTCCACTAAGCATATTTAATTTTTAAAGAGAAAGGGAAAGTGAATAACTTTCCCTTTTTTATTTTATGTCACTACAACTTGGAAGAACAGTATTTGGAAATTCGTCAAATAAGGGAAATTTACTCCGCAGGGAAGAGGCTTTTGCCCTGTTTCACAACTGGGTGAAAAACGAACGCCTCAAACTTCACATGCTGCAGGTAGCCTTCTTAATGAAGGCCTGGGCAATAGAAAAGGAAGGGTTGGATGATGAAGGCGCCTGGAAATGGGAAATGGCAGGATTGCTACATGATGCAGATTGGGACCAATGGCCGGATCAGCATTGCCGCAAAATCATCGAAGAACTGGAACAAAGGAATGTTGACCCTGAAGTTATCCACGCCATTGCTTCACACGGTCCGGCGCATTTTGGCGTAGATCCGGAAACCGGGCTGGATAAGATGCTGTTTGCCTTTGATGAGCTTTCTGGCCTTATCCATGCCTATTCACTGATGCGCCCGGAAGGTTACCTGGGTATGGAACTTAAAGGCGTTAAAAAGCGCCTTAAAGAAAAAAGTTTTGCTGCCAACGTTAATCGTGATGAGATCAACGATGCTTCAACGAGGGCAGGTGTGCCTATTGATGATCTTATTAACTTCATTATAAAGCACCAGCCAAATGCCTGACATACCATTCATCCGTTAAGGCCTATGTAAACAGTTGTTTTTTAACATACTGGCAACTTTTTCAATTGATCCCCCGTCTTTTAATTTTCCTATACATTTGGAATAATATAAACAGCGTTTTTGATGAGCGAAACAAATGAAAATATGGCAATCGGAATTTTAAAGGGGTTGAAGCGGGTTCTATTCCAACAGGAACCTGTAGTCGAAGTACAACCACCAGCAGTAAATCAGGCAAGGCCTGTGGATGTTGCTGTGCCTTCGTCTGCTATGCGACATTCAGAAGAAACTTTTTCTGATCCGGTGATCAAAGACATGAAACTGAAGGTGTATCAACTGCTTGAAAATCTAAACAAACCTGGTGTTGATTTCTTTGAAGTTTGGAACGCTGCAGTGGAGATGGGAGGGTCAAACAGTAATAATATCAAAGCGGCTTTTACATCACTGAAGTTCGCCGACAAATCCCTGACCAAAACAAAACTTCTTGAATCAGGAGCAGGCTATATCACGGCGCTTAAGTCCGTTTTAGAAACAGAATCAAAGAAAAGGCAGGACGAGAAGATCAGGCTGGATAAAGAAATGCAACAGGTCAGGGCTAACCTGGGTAACGAAATAACGGCCATAGAACAACAGCTATCTTCTTTACAGGCTAAACTCGCCATTAAGAAAACTGAACTGGAAAATGTTCAGGCAAAATATGAACCAGGCATTGCAGAGATTGATGTCAAAATAAAATCCGGACAACAATCTGTGAACAGTGTTTTACAGGAAATGCAACAGGTTATGGATTTAATTAATACGGATATAAACTGATCAATATGAGCAACTCCACACATTCACTGACCGTTATTCCTGCAGAATTAAAAAACCAACTGCCTATTTTCCAGGTACTGGGAGACAAGCTGCCGGCCCCCATGAAAACCGAAGAAGGCAGGAAAACCATCGCCTCTGTTTTTTACTGGGCATTGATTGCCGGAGGTGCATATTTATTTTTCAAGAACCTGGATAACCTTTTGGTGCTTGCGGGTAAATCCATTTTATTTATTGTCTTCAGTATCATTTTGGTTGTATTGCTGTTATTAATGCCAAAGATCGTAAGCGTATTACACAGGCTGGGTAGAACCTTACTTTTTAAGAGTGAGAAATCTATTGTCCGTAATAATCCGGTGATTGCATTGCAGCTTTTATTGAATGATGCAAAGGATACGCTCAAAAGGGTGAAGGACAAAATCACCCATGTTGATGGTGTACGTATCGATATGATACAAAGCGGAACACATTCGCAAAAAACTGCAGAAGAAAAATACGCACTGGTGAAAAGACTTGCTACTGAAGCGTCTAAGCAGGAAGGATTGTCGATCGAGGCTAACAAGGTGAGCAACATAGAAAAAGCAAATGACCTTAACCGTACCGCAAAAGAAACGCGGACAAAAGCATTTCTTTTAGGAAAGGAAGGTGAAGCGGAAGAAATGAACGCAAGAAGCTATGCGCAGTATGCCAACCAGTTTGCAAAAGTGATTGAAGTGCTGAAAGACAATGAGAGTGCCGCGAGAATTTATGTAAGTACGCTTGACAGCAGTATTTCCATATTGCAGAAAAAAATGGAAGCAACACAGAAAATGAAAAATGCCACCGAAGGTTTGGCGGATGTATTTAATATCAAAGATGGTTGGGTTTTCCAGGAAGCCATGAGCGCAGCAACCCAGGCTATCAGCCAAAACATAGCGTCTATAAGATCCAACCTTGAATTTCTTGATCAGAATAACAACATAACAGTTGGTGGTACACCTTCACAGCAGGACCTTGAAGCTTTTGTAAAGAGAGTGGACGAAAGAAATCTGACTATGCTGAACGTACCCATGATTGCCAGCAGCAATTATGACCTGTCTAACGATGAAAAAGTCGATAAAGGATTTTCATTGCTGAATTAATCTTATACATCATCAACTAAAATCAACATAATGTCAACGTCAACCTGGAGTCGATTAAGATGGCCTTTCAAAGCATTGCTGATCGCTTTGCCCGTTATCACTTTTGGATACTTCGCGATCAATGACGGATGGTTCAGCGCAACGGATGATACTTCCATTGACCGTACTATAACAACAGGCACAACGCCCGAGAACAGCCCATCCACTAAAACTTCAGATAACAAAGACCAGCCTTCAACAGCAAAATCAGACGATACCAGGATATTTGCTTATCAGCCCGAAAAGCCCGTCGATGGTCAACTTAAAGGAATTGTTGAAGTAGGCGCAACCGGTTTCAATTCTTTCATTATCAACATGGATAGAGAGAAAAGGTGGGAGGTGGTGACAAAAGATTTTGGTCAGAGCCTGGTCTATGAGGGCCTTGCCACAACTGATGACATTCGTGCGGGTCTTAAGAAATATATCTCAACGATGTTCGACAAAGGTGTTAAGACGAGGAATGTACATTTCATAATCAGCTCTGGTGCACAGAAAGCGCCAAAGACCGCGATCATTAGTTCAGAATTGAAAAAAATGGGGTTTGTGGTTAACCTGGTCACCCCAGAACAGGAAGGCAAACTTGCCTTAAGAAGTGCTTTACCACCAAGCTACTATGGTAATGCATTTGTAACCGACATTGGTTCAGGAAATACCAAGATTTCCTGGATGAATAGAACCAATATTTCTGCATTAGAAGCCCCCGGCTCAAAATATTTTGAAAAAGATATAACGGATGAAGCTGTATATAATGAAATTAAAGCCAAGGCTTCAGGCATTCCGAAGGCCAATAGTGAAGTATGTTTCATGATAGGGGGAACACCCTTTGACCTTGCGAAACAACACCGAAAAGGTGAAGAAAGATATACCGTATTAAAAAATCCTGCTAATTATGCAGCCGATAAACCAAAGACCAAAAGCGGCCTGAATATTTATAAGGCTGTCGCTGATGCAACGGGTTGTGATACCTTTGTGTTCGATTGGGATGCTAACTTTTCGATTGGATTTTTGCTGCAACTGCCTTATTAAAAGGAGGATATGAATGGATACACTATTGTGATTAATTTTTTTTACTTTGTGCCGCGCTAAAGAATTAATCACAAAGGATGAATCGATTATTTGCCTGTATTTTATTGGTTTTAACAGTTTTACCTGGCTGTCAGCCTTTTAAAAAAGACAGCGACTCATCAAAGCCTTCAAACACCGGAATCAAGCCATCAGCACTGTCTGGAAACGACAGGCAACTTTGGCTTGATCACCTTGACAAACTTGCGGGACCGATCTTAACTAACCTGGCAAACAATACGCTTAAGCAGACCATGCCCGTTGAATTGTCTGACCCGGAAAGGGAAACGGAAACCAGGACCCGAACTGCCTACCTGGAAGGTTTCGGACGGTTAATGTCAGGCATAAGTCCATGGTTGAACATTGAATCCGGTAATGCCGGGGAGACGGCACTTCGCAATAAATATCGTGAGCTTTCCCTGAAGGCCATAGCAAATGCAGTTAATCCAAAAGCTGCTGACTACCTTGAATGGGATAACGGTAACCAGCGCCTTGTTGACGCGTCATTTCTTGCTCTTTCCGTGTTACGGGCGCCATGGTTATGGGAGCACCTCGCAGACAGTACGAAACAACAATTTGTTACTGCTCTTGTCAAAACCAGAAGTGTAAATCCTGTACTGAATAATTGGTTATTGAATGCAGGAATGATCGAAGCTTTCTTTTGTCATTACGGTTATCCATACGATGAAATGCGCCTTGACTATGTACTTCGGCAATTCGATGAATGGTATGTAGGTGATGGTATGTATTCAGACGGTCCCTGGTTTCATTTTGACTACTATAACAGTTATGTTATTCATCCGTTTTTGACCAGTATAGCAGAAGAAGTTAACCGAAAGAAACAGGCTGAAGTTGGAACTTTTCAAAAACTTAAATCGACTATTAAAGGGGAAGAAAATAAGTACGAAGTCTACAACAACAAGCTGAGGATTCGCAATGACCGATTTTCGGTTATTCTTGAACGTATGATCAATCCTGACGGCACCTATCCCGTAATTGGAAGATCACTGGTTTACCGTGGCGCCGCCTTTCATCATCTGTCGGATATGGCCTTGAAAAAAACACTTCCTCCGGAATTGTCACCCGGCCAGGTGAGAACAGCATTAACGGCTGTGATCAGGAAGACAACAGAAAATCCCAATACATTCAACAGTAAAGGATATTTGAATATCGGCTTGTATGGCGCACAGCCGGCCTTATCAGATGTATATATTACCACTGGAAGTTTGTACATGATGGCTACTATACTGCTGCCACTCGGACTTCCCGACACCGATGAATTCTGGACCGCACCTGCCCAGCCATTTACTTCTCAAAAGATATGGAGAGGAGAGAACGGTCCGTATGACCATAGCCTTGAAGAAGAATAACATCAACCGAGTCGCATAGACCATCGATTCATTATTTGGCCGTTGTATTGCCAGACACCGGGATAAACCTTGCCGACAGGTCCGGATCTTTCATCCCCCTATCAAAGGGAAACATAGGGCGCTTTATTCTTTTATAAGGCAGGTGTTCTATGTCCTGGTCAACACCGCCTGGTGTAAGGGCCATTACCCAGCCTGCGCGCATGTTATACAACTCCGGCACCAGGTAGCCGATCTTCACCACCACGATATCCGTTTTTCTTGGGTTCAGTCCGAGCCTGGTGAAATCAATTTCGTTGTGATAGGGTTTACGTTTTTGGGTGAGAATAACATGGATACTCCCCACTCTTACCGACACCTCTACCATAGCATCTATATCGCCCTTTACAATGGATTCAACGATTCCTTTAACTCGAACAGGCGGTGCAAAACGCTGATCAACTTTTGCTCCTGCATATCCATCCACGGCATTGCCGACGCCAACCTGCAAGGCCTGCTGCACCAGTTCCGGAGCAGGTAGTGAAGCATATATTAAGGAAGGTCCCGTGCTGTCTTTGAACGCGGGGTGCGAAAGCAAACGGGTGAGCGTCCAGCTAACATCTCCTGCGCCGCCTGCCGTAGGATTATCACCCATATCGCTGATAAAGAAAGGGTGCATTTTACTGGCCAGTGCCGTATCCAGACTTTGTTTCCAGGAAAGTGTAGGTGCCACAAAATCAAATTCCATTCTTGCGTCCCAGAAACGACGGGCCAATTGTTCTGCGGTTTGTTTTACTTTTTCTTTATCATCTCCATAGGCCATCACTACCGCATGATTGCGGGGCTCATCGGCCCATGCGTAACCTATCCAAATGGCGGCATCAGTAACACCAGGTTGTGTGGAAGCGGGAGCAACCGCTGCGTATAGCGTTTTACCGGGTTCAATCCGGGTACTTGTTTTTTCACCCGGTAATAAAATAGGTACCGGTATCCAGGCTTTGTAGGGAGGCTTGCCTTTGCCTGTTTCTATTTGTTTCAAAAGATTTTCCACCGCACGTTGTTTGGTTTCCATTGCGTCATCATGGGGTGCCATGCGGAAGCAGGTAATAAGGTCGGTGTTCCCAGCCAGTGTCTCCGAAACATTGCCATGCAGATCCATGGAAGTAGATACGATGGTCTTGTAACCAATAGCCCTTCTGATTCTTTTCAGCATATCACCTTCGGGATCATCCAAGCCTTCTACACTCATGGCACCATGAATATCAAAGTACAGTCCGTCGTATGGTGCGTTTTTCTGTAACGAATCAATCATCCTGCCCACCAATGATTCATATGCCTCCCGTGTAACCACACCGCCCGGAAGTGCATAGCCACTAACTGTTGGTATCCAGACAGCCCGACGAAGCAGGGGTGAATCGGCACTCAAAAAAGGATAAGACGATAAACCATCTTTTCCAACCCTGATATGAAATGCTGCTTCATCTGTGCGCGCGGGAGAAAAAGTACTTGATTCTATCGCCAGGCCTGCGATCGCAACCCGGGGCAGC
>JANMMA010000284.1:0-1721 GCA_031372815.1 Sphingobacteriales bacterium | reverse complement strand
TCCGCCTCCACCAATTTTTGCATGGAAATATTTTCGGGAATGAAAATGGTGACCATCACAAAATCACTGGAAAGGATATCTCCCGAATTGTGTACCGCTACTTCTGCCATCGCCAATGACCTGTTAGCTGCAGTGTAAATGAGCTCTATTCCCGGCGAATTCCACCGGGCACCCTTGAGGGCCGCTCCTTTTCCGGAAAGCGGACTGGCAAATTTTTCCAGGGATAATCGAAATACTTCCACTATACAAAAATTCCATGACTGATCCTGGTTAATTCCGCCACTACCATCTCCTTACCATAAGAATCTTTCAGCAGTTCTATGGGCTTCAAGCTTCCAAGGGCGAAGTTTGGCGTGTTCAGCCAGCGTTTGAAACTTTCCATGTCTTTGAAAAAATCCAGTCCCACTTGCAACACTTCTGACATTTCAATGATTTTTTCCGACTGTAGTAACTTAAAACGTTTTGATGAAAGCTTATATCGGTGCAACGACTTTGAAGAGATGTCCAAAAATCCAGCCCACTCATTTTCATCAAAGGGTGCGTAATGCCTGATCAGGTCAAAAAAAGAATAAGGCACGCCCTGCCTGATGACGTACGTGATCAGCATCTTGTTCTGCAGGAACTCGGCATAAGTGATGTCGGCCTTTATATTCGGAATTTTTGTGCCGATGGCCGATTGCCTTACCATTGAGGAGATCTCTTTATTGAGCTTCCTTTTTACCCTGATATCCGGAACTGTTTCCATGTTTGACATTTGTCTGCCAATTTACGACAAATTTCCAGTTATTCAAGTGTCGTGATGCGTTTTTTCCAAATGGCAGTAATGATGAATACGAAACCATTAATTTCATTTGTGGTTAAGCGGTTTGCCACAAAAAATCTTCTTATACGGGTGCTATGAAACTTTATATTAAGAACATGGTCTGCAGCAGGTGCAAAATGATGGTTAAAGCACTGCTGGAAGAAAAAGGGCTTCGGCCACTTTCTGTCGAGTTGGGTGAAGTGGAAATTGAAGGCGACCTGTCTAAGGACCAGTTGTCAGACCTGGACGCTTCATTAAGATCACTGGGGTTCGAATTTATCGACAATAAAAAAAGCCAGACAATAGAAAAAATTAAAACGGCTATTATAACATTGGTACATCATTCAGACTTCGAAATGAAAACCAACTTATCCGAATTCATTACTTCACAAATACACCAGGACTATAACTATTTGAGCAACCTTTTTTCAGAAGTGGAAGGCACCACCATTGAAAAATATTTCATCGCCCAGCGGATCGACCGGGTTAAAGAATTGATTGTGTACGACGAACTAACCTTATCTGAAATTGCGGACCAATTGGGTTACAGCAGTGTTGCCTATTTGTCGAACCAATTCAAAAAAATCACCGGCTTTACGCCCAGTTATTTTAAATCATTGAAGGAGGACAAACGCAAGAATATTGAAGAACTCTGAATATTGCCATTGGAATTTTAATGATCGCACCAGGAACAGTGAAGGTTGCCTGGGTAACTGTAAATCTCGCCAGGGTAACTGTGAATATTGACAGAGAAAACAGTGATAGTATCAGAAGAACTGTAAATGTTACAACCTTAATACATAATTCCACAACATCGGCCTGAACTGCCCTGTTTACCTTTGTGTCATACAAGGATATATGACACATACTTATAAAGTTACAGGCATGACTTGCGGCGGTTGCGAAGCTAATGTAAAAA
>JANMMA010000265.1:0-10090 GCA_031372815.1 Sphingobacteriales bacterium | reverse complement strand
TTCGCCTTCTGCTCACTCATGCCGTCTTTTTCATTCTAAGTCAGTTTTCATTGAAAAATGCGCTGCTGTCGATGGTTTTTTCTTGGTTCAGAGTCAAATATCTTTAAAGTGAATGTTGTATGATTTTTTTATAATACCCCTATCTACAATCAAAAGCTTATGACTGTAAAGGAATACCCGTTTTACCTAAAAGCCACCGTAATACTTTTTGGAATTGTTTTATTAGTGTTTATCTTATTCAAACTACAGGACATTCTGATTCCGCTTGCCTTTGCACTGGTTTTTGCTATTTTATTGAACCCTGTATATGTCTGGATTCAGAAGCGTAAAATATCAAAGATTCTTTCAATTATTATTACGCTCCTACTTGCTTTAATTGTCTTTGGCGTAATTATGTTTTTTCTTTCCTCGCAAATAGCCAAATTCAGTGATAGTTTACCATTGTTGAAAGAAAAGTATAATAGTCTTACAGTCCAGTTTGAGCAGTGGGTACAAATTCATTTTGGAATAACCATTCAGAAACAGGTTGAATTGATGAATGGTGCTATGGAAAGCGGCAAGGCCTTGCTGGGTTCAACCGTAAGCACCGCTGTAGGAACTTTAGGTATTATTTTATTACTTCCTGTTTATATATTTCTTTTTCTATTTTATAAAACGCTCATCTTAAACTTTCTTTACGAAGTTTCCGATGAAGAAAATTCAAAACAAGTAAGCGATATATTGGACGAGACAAAATCAGCGATCCAAAGTTACATGGTGGGGTTATTGTTGGAAGCTTTAATTGTTGCAGTATTAAATTCAACTGCATTATTAATAATAGGTGTTAAGTATGCCATTTTGCTTGGCGTAATTGGTGCACTGTTAAATATGATACCTTATATTGGAGGTATTATTGCCATTGCACTTCCGGTATTGGTAGCTACTATTACAAAAGATGGTTACAATACACAGATCGCCATTTTAATTGCTTATTTGATTATTCAATTCATTGATAACAATATACTCGTCCCTAAAATTGTTTCTTCAAAAGTTCAGATTAATGCGCTGATATCCATCATAACGGTCTTACTTGGTGGTACACTTTGGGGCGTTCCGGGTATGTTTCTATCCATTCCCTTTGTCGCCATCTTAAAAATTATTTTCGACCGACTTCCCGGCCTTAAGCCCTGGGGGAAACTGCTTGGTGATACCGTCCCTACGCGACATAAAGGTGAAATATGGGGTCTTCGACGAAAAAAGGAATAGGTTATACTTTGACGAAATCTTAAGTTGATAATATACTATCTCTTCGATACTTTATCTTTGTCATCACCGGGATATGATCTGAAACTAACTCATTTCAATTTTATGTTTAGGATATTTCAAGGTCTATGCAACAGTAGTCTAAAGTTCAGGACTAAAATAATATTGCAATTTTCAATCGGGCGAAGAATGGTGTCCCAGGTGTAAAATGTAACTCAGTTACTTCTTTAGGTTCATTTCTTAAGCGTGATGTAGTGGCAAACTGTGCCTCATTCCAGGTATTGTTCCACAGATTTTCAAACGCCATTCCTATTTCATATTTAGGTTGCACAAAATTAATTGACGCGTCCATAATTAAGTAGCCTCTGGCAACTATACTATTATCTTCACTCGCAGGCCTGTCTCTAATATACCGGTAAGAAAGGCCACCATTTAACCTTTTTCGGGCCTTAAAATATACACCACCCAAACTTGTAGCATTCGGGGCCAAAGGAATATAATCTTCCCCCTTTTTTTCACCTATAGCCCGGGGTTTTGTAAAATTTACGTTCATACTGGCAAATAAATAATCTGAAAACTGGTACCGCATTACCAGATCAATGCCTTCGCGACGGGTTTTCCCTCCCGGCTCAACCACACCTTCATCACCAACATACACAAATTCCTGCGCTAAGAAAAGATACCATACAGATGCATTCAAAAATAGCTTCTGTGAGGGTTTCCATATCACGCCAAAATCGGCGCCATATGCTGCCGGTAATATTTCTTTTCCTTTGTTGACCACCACAACCCTGGCATCATTACTATGGAACCCCTTACCAGTCTTTAGATATAGTTGCAATTTTCTGCTAACGGTATATTGAACACTCAACTTCGGACTAACGATAGACGATGATTGAGAAGGATTCTGTTCGCTGCCTGATCTATTAACGTAATCAAAATGAAAATAGTCAAACCGAACCCCGGCATTGATCAGCCATTTTCCGCGGGTAACTCGCTGATCGATAAAAGCAAAAGCATTTGCTTCCTTGATATTACCGTAGGTTACAAAATCTAAAAATCGACGGTTTATGACCTTAGCCAATGTGCTATTATTGGCGGCATCATACCTCACTCCCATACCCAAAACTGATTTCAATGAAACATCGCCAAGAAAATACTGATGACCAATTTTCGAGAGATAACCATACAGATTCCGATCCTCAGACTGTTTAATTCCATCTCCATGGAGAGAATCTTTTAGGAAGAAAGTAAAATTGGAATACAGGTTAAATTTATATCGGGAATAATATGCCTGGTTCTCCCACAATGCGCCATTGGCAAATTGATGACTCAGAAAAAAATTCCCATTATGTCTTTCAGTAAATCCACCTTCGGAGGGATCAATACTGCCGAACCGGCTAATGAAACCCTTTTCCACAGCCCGTTCCGGAATTTGTCCTGATGCATCCCATTCGCTGCTGAAAGAAGACAGGCCGACTGTAAACAGTGTACGTTTGTTTAATACAAAGTTATATTTTCCAACAATGTTAGAACGCCTAAATGATTGTTTACTTTCGGTAGGACCATTGGTAAAATTGTATTCACTGGCTACCCATGCAGTGTGCTTTCCTTTACCCTTTTTGATCAGATTAATCATCGCAAGCGCACGGTAGCTGTCAAAGTTTCCCACTTCAACTTGTACTCTGCTTGCAGGTAATTGGGCAAAGGTTTTAAAATTGATATACCCGGCAGTATTAAGGTTTCCCTGTTGGGCGTAATAAGGCCCTGCTCCGAAATCTACATTATTTATCGTTTCCGGAATCACAAAATGTGCATCCGCATAACCCTGACCGTGTGCATGGCTCACCATATTTACTGGCATACCATCAACATTTACCTGCACATCAGTGCCATGATCGGCGTCAAATCCGCGAAGAAATATTTGTTCCGCTTTTCCACCACCGGCATGCTGAGCAATAAAAAGTCCGGGTACAACCTGCAACAATTCCTGCGTATTGCGCACTGGATGAATGTTGAGATCAATCTTGGAAAGTGTACTAAAATTTGTAGACGTGCTATTATTAAGTAGTACTATATCCTTCAGGTTAAAGATGTCTGGTGTAAGCAGAATATCAAGGTCCTGCCTACCATTTATATTAATGGTGTCCGGCCTGTATCCAACATAAGAAATAATAATTACCTCCGGTCGCTCTTTAAAATATAGCTGAAAAATACCATACTGATCAGTGGTGGTCGTATTGCCTCCGTCAAATGATACAGAAACATACTCAAGTGGCTGTTTGCTGATGGCATCAATAATTTTCCCCTTAATGCTGGATTGATCATATGAAATTAAAGAGGAAAATAAGAGGATCAATGACATTACCCCTTTCATAAAAAATAAAGTGAAAAGTTAACTGATACAGAAAAACCCGACTGTTTGAAAGATGATATACGGCGGAAATTCTGTTTCGGATTTTAAACAGAAAAGAAGTTGATCCACGCATGAATTTTAGCAGGAGCCCGGCAGGTGTACTGTGTATTCCATTTTATACCAGGATCGGGCTTTACAGAGGAGTGAAATAAATTTCAAAAAAATAAATAAAAGTTAAATCCGGGTTTGCAGATTTTCCGTATTTCTCTTAATCCCACCCGTTACAGCGTCAAATGCCCCAGGTAAGAAACCATTACTTTTTAAAATATATATTATGAGAAGGACAATCTCCGCAACATTTCTTTTAGTGCTCATGTTCGCAAATATCACTTTACCGGCATTGGCCTCATCACACAGAGAGGCACCCTTAATTGCCAATGACCCTTTAGCCGACAATACCGATCTCTATGCATTCCGAAGTCCTGAGAATCCGAATAAGGTGATCATCATTGCCAATTATATCCCGGGCCAACTGCCCCAGGGAGGGCCAAATTACTACCAGTTTGGTGAAAACATTCGCTATGAAATTCATATTGACAATAACCTCGCTACTACCGGTGATGATATTATCTATCGCTTCACTTTTGAACAGGAAAACGAAGATCCCACTACATTCTTCAATATAAGACTTGGAAAAGAAAACCTGAAGACCACCTACAATATGGAACGAAGCATGAATGGTGGCAAAAGTTTCCAATCAGTGGTAAAAAAAGGTACCGTACCTCCACCCAATATCGGTCCCCGTTCAATCAGTTCTTCAGTGGGATTGAATGCACCTGATTACAATTCATTAATAAACAAGTCAATCACCACTGCCAGGACGGGAGAAAAGGTATTTTGCGGCCCTTCTGACGATGCATTTTTTGTAGATCTCGGCGGAATCTTTGATCTCGGCGACGCACCTCGTACTACGGGAACAAAATCTACGGATGGATTGAAATGTTTAAACGTTTCAACCATAGCGCTTGAAATTGATATCAGCACTTTGCAAAAAGACCAGAAATCAGTTCAGGAAAGTTCAAGTATCCTGGACCCGAATTATGTCATAGGTGTTTGGGCAAATGCAAGCCGGCAGAAGATCAGCATTCTTCGTGAAGAAGGAAAGGGGACATCAAATCAAGGTCCATGGGTACAAGTTTCAAGGCTGGGTATGCCACTGACGAATGAGGTACTAATTCCGATCGGAAACAAAGACCTATGGAATTCCCTATCACCTTACGAAGACCTTTCAAAGCTCCAGAAATTTGGTAATTACTTTTATAATCCGGAACTATCACTGTACATGGACGATACGTTCTTTGGCGGTGCAGTACCGGCGCTCACCCCACTTCGTATACAAAGAAATTCATTAGGTGCTTTCGGGTTTGGCAACAATCAGAATGGTCTTTTCGGACTAAAAGGAACTGAGGCATTGAATGGTACTGCGCTTGCGGAATCGGCTTTTGGCAAATTGCTCCTGCCGGCTGCGAATTCACCACGTTCGGTTGACATCTGGCCAATATTTCATACCGGTGTTCCCAACTTACCCCCTTACCAACTGGCAACGGGAAAAACTGGTGGCAACCCACTGGCCAAAGGAAAGCCATTTATCAACAACTTTCTTCCTAATGGTGGTGATATGTTGCGCTTAAATATGGCTGTACCGCCAACACCTCGTGATAGCAAGGATTTTAGTTCACTCGGGTTGATCCAGGCTGCAGTAACAGGTTTACTTGATCCAGCATTTGCAAACACCAATATTCAGAATATCCCTAATATGGATGGTTTTCCTAATGGAAGGAGGCTTGAAGATGATGTCACCAGGATTGAACTGCAAGCAGTAGGTGGAATCGTTCTTGCAGCGGTCGGTTTATGGTATGATGATTACATAGTAGGTGGAAGTCCGGTTACACCTAAGTTGCTGAATGTTTTACAATACAGCACTGGAATAGAGAAAAATGATGCCCCATTTAAAAAATCATTCCCTGTTGTAGCAGAACCCTGGGCAGGTACACATGTCTGTGATTGCAATGATGCTGAGAAAAACGCAGCCATAGATATGAGCAGCAACAGAAAAGTTTACAGCGGCTCACCCCTTACACTATCGACACCGCAGGTAATGGCAACGGCTTCACCCAATCCTTTTACCGCCAATAGCACGATACGTTATCATCTGGACGATGAGTCGCGTATCAGTATTTCTGTATTTGATGTAACCGGAAAATTAGTAAAAGTATTGGTTGATAAAACCCTGAAATCCGGAACATATACAGAAAATTGGAACGGTGCAAATTTGAATAAAGGTGTCTATTATATCAAGATACTTAAAAACGGAACGTTGAAACAAACAATGAAAGTAGTGAAAGGCTGATACATGATCCTTTTGTCAAACCTGCAAATATTCTCAGAAAACATTTTCACTTTTTTTCAATCAATTATTAAAAATGAACAAGAAGATATTATTTGCCTTAGTGACTTTCATCACTATTGGCACGGCTGGCTTCATGTTGCTAAAGTCGCAAAGAAAAGCTAAGGATTCAGCTGACACACAATATGCCTTATTGCCAAGAAAAGGTTTACTGGCTAAAGCAGATGAATGGATGGTCACCCAGGAGAATGTAGCTAATCTGCAGCGTAAGATCACAGCTAACCCTAATGATGGTAAAGCTAAGCTTGCCCTGGCGAATTATTATATCCTGGAAGGTAGGGCCACAGGTAATTATCCTCACTATAACAGTTTGGCGCTGTCCATTATAAACGATGTACTGGAAAATGATCCCCACAATTTTGATGCATTAACCTTACAATCACTTATTTTTCTCAGCGCGCATCAATTTGCAGAAGGCCTCGCTTCGGCTGAAAAAGCCAGAAACATAGTCCCTTTCAATGCATTTGTTCAGGGCGTTTTGGTGGATGGCAATGTAGAATTGGGAAATTATGATACAGCACTTGCCTGTGCTCAGCGAATGATGGAGATCAGACCTGATCTTCGTTCCTACTCAAGGGCATCATATCTCAGGGAGATACATGGCGACTACAAGGGTGCCATTAGCGCCATGGAAATGGCTATTGATGCTGGCGTTCCGGGGGATGAGGCAACAGAATGGGCACGAATTCACCTTGGACGGTTGTATGAGAATACAGGTGATCTGAAAAATGCCGAATTGAAATACAAAATTGCATTGGAATATCGGCCAGGGTATATGTATGCGTTAGCTGGTATTGCCCAGCTGGCGCTTGCAGAAAAAGACTATAGTAAGTCGATACAATATTTTCAGCAGGCTGCCAAAGATGCTCAGGATGGAACATTTGATCTTGAGTTGGCAAATGTATTTTTTCTGGCAGGTCAAAAAGAAAAAGGTATGTCACTTACCAAAAAAATAATCCATGCATTGGATGATCATGCTTCCGAAGGCCATTCCCATTCACATTCACATTCAATGAAGACTCACTATGCAGACAGGGAACTTTCAAATGCTTTCCTGTTGATCGGTGATTACGATCAGGCTTTGGAACATGCGTTGATTGAATACACGCGTCGTCCGAATAACATCGAGGTGAATGAAGCAGTGGCATGGATATACTATAAAAAAGGGGAAATAGCCAAATCTTTATCCTATGTGAACGCCGCGCTGAGAACGAATAACAAAAATCCGGCCCTGTTATGCAAAGCCGGATTGATCTATGTCAAAAATGGTGACACTGAAAAAGGCGAAATGTATATTCGGGAAGGATTGACGAATCATGCAAATATTGATGAACGTTTGATAATCGAAGCTGAAAACGTGATGAAACAATAGGAAGGGTCAGGTGGGTCCTGCATAGATCACTGACACGAAATAATTTTTTTAACTGGCCGGCTCATTCAAAGTCATTTGTTGGGCCGGCCATTTATTTTCAACCTTTTGATGCAGTCGGTAGAAAAATTGATGCTAGGGTATTCTTCAATCCAACCTATGCTCATCATCATAGTAAAGCTTCATAGCCATGTTTTTCATTTAACGGTACCACTATGTCGAAGCATCTACTGATAGAAAAATCAAATATGCCTGCCTTGGGGATGTATTCAATTTACCAATGATACTTATACAATTATTGAAAATACCCTTATGTTGCAATGATTAGTTAATGTTATTAACTATTGATAGCGACCGGAATAGATCAGATAATAATCTTTCTGTCGAATACCATTTCAATTTAATTGAGCAAGTGTGAATTATACAAGTTATTTCCATAATCGTATAATACTTGATAAAAGTTAGAATTCGACCTTTCCCAATTCCCCCTTCAGAATTATGGGGGCGAAATTTTTGTATAAACACTAACAACAAATAATATTTTAAGATTTCATGTATTGGGGTTTGATAACCTTTTTTTGACAAGTCTTTGTGATGAAGATCATATACGGGTCAGATCAAAATCATCTTATATCGATATAATGTAAGGTAGCTTGTACTCCCGGATAAAATCAGGAAAGTGAAAGAAATTGCAGTAGCTATATTGGCCCTTATATATATCACCACTACCAATGGCGCAACGATACGTATGCACTACTGCATGGGCGAATTGAGCAATTGGGGAATAAGATCTGATAAATCCAAAACCTGCGACAAATGCGGTATGGAGGAAAGTGATAAAAAAGAAAATGGCTGCTGTAAGGATGAATTTACGTTTGTTAAAAATAATGCAGATCAGAAGTTAGCTCCAACTGGTCTTGTAAAAATACAACTTCTTGTAGTTGTTTTGCCTGTCAGAACTATTGAAGTTCATACGAGGGATTTCTCTTCAGTTATAAAAAGAAATCCTGAAAGCCATGCTCCCCGACGAGATAAGAGCTTTGTACTTTACATCCGCAATTGTGTTTTCCTTATTTAGAATTTAATATTTATTTGGCAGGGCAGATGCTTTGCCTCGATATTGGCAATGCTGTATGCCTTATCAATGTAGTTATTCAATTCACCTAACAAATCTCAAAAAATGAAATCATTGAAAATACTGATGATGGCAGTTCTTACCATCTTGTCTGTTTCTGTTTTCGCACAGAAGACAACAAAGAATAAATCAGAAAAAGTAATGTACACCTGCCCTTTGCATCCCGAAGTACAGATGGATAAGTTCGGAAAGTGTCCGAAATGTGGTGCTGATTTAACGAAATCTACCAAGGAACAAATGAAAATGGAGGTGATGAAAGTGTATACATGTCCGGCTCATTCCGAAATGACAAGTAATGAAGCCGGTAAATGCCCAAAATGTGGAGCGTTATTAAACTTGTCTCCAAAGGAACAAATGAAAATGGAAGTAATGAAGTCTTATACTTGT
Organism: Sphingobacteriales bacterium; assembly: GCA_031372815.1. GTDB lineage: Bacteria > Bacteroidota > Bacteroidia > Chitinophagales > Chitinophagaceae > Pollutibacter. The sequence continues at coordinate 1,134 of JANMMA010000265.1, read as the reverse complement.
CCAATGCATCCTGACGTAGTGATGGATAAGGAAGGCAAGTGTCCTAAATGTGGTATGGATTTGAAAAACACAGAAATGGTATATGCCTGCCCCAATCATCCAGAAGTGACAAGTGACAAAACAGGTATCTGTGCAAAATGTGGAACATTGTTATCGCTTTCACCTAAGGAGAAAATGAAAATGGAAGTAATGAAGGCTTATACTTGTCCAATGCACTCAGACGTAAAGAGTAATAAGCCAGGCAAATGTCCTAAATGTGGTATGGATTTAACTGTAAAAAAGAATCGGTAAAATCTATAATCTGAGCTCCATGTAAACTAATAGAGCTTTTTATTTTAAATCATTAAGTAAATATATGAAAAAGATTTCTTTTTTATTGGCAATAGCCGTATTAGTAATAGCCACTTCCTGCAATAACGATTCACCCGATAACAAAAAGTCAAAAGACATGAATCATAATGAAAAAGAAATGAAGGAAATGAAAATGGATTCATTGAACATGGATAGTACAAAACATAAAAACCCACGCTAAATGAATGTTATAAAAAGAGAAATCCGTGGCGTTGAAGCTAATACTACCAAACCATTCATATGGTCAGAGTTCTCATAAGCCTTGCTTTAAAAAACCGGCTGGTTGTTCTGCTCATGGCGGCAGGATTATTTGCATGGGGTATTTATTCCATCAAAGAAAATCCTATTGATGCTATACCGGATTTATCCGAAAATCAGGTGATTGTTTTTACAGAGTGGATGGGCAGAAGCCCACAGTTGATGGAAGATCAGATTACCTATCCGCTGGTTTCAAACCTGCAGGGAATTCCACGTATTAAAAACGTAAGGGGCACTTCCATGTTCGGGATGAGTTTTGTGTATGTAATTTTTGAGGATAATGTAGATACCTATTGGGCAAGAACAAGGGTGCTGGAAAGACTAAACTATGCACAGCGTTTATTGCCGCAGGGTATAACACCAACATTGGGCCCTGATGGCACGGGTGTGGGGCATATTTTCTGGTATCATCTTGATGCACAAAAAATGGATTTGGGTGAGCAGCGTGCCCTGCAGGATTGGTACGTAAAATTTGCTTTGCAAACAGTACCTGGTGTTGCAGAAGTAGCATCTTTTGGTGGATTT
>JANMMA010000242.1:0-3866 GCA_031372815.1 Sphingobacteriales bacterium | reverse complement strand
CATCGCAAGAAGGAGGCAATCGACGTTGCTCTGTTAGCCATCACAAGCACTTTAATGATGCATGGGCTGAAGTTCATTTTTGTCAGGCACCGCCCGGAAATGCCTGTGTTCAAAGAGATAACGACCTATAGTTTTCCAAGTGGTCACTCATTGTCGTCCCTTGTATTTTGCATGGCTATAATTTGGCTGGTCTGGCACTCTGCTTTGCAGGCAAAATGGAAATGGCTATTCGCTGCCTTGTTGCTGGCCTTTTCGTTTGCCATCGGAATCAGCCGGATTGTTCTACGCTATCATTATGCAAGCGATGTGGTTGGCGGATTTAGCTTAGGAATGGCTTACCTGATTTTCTTTTTTGGATTAAAAACCTGGCTCAGAAGCCACAGGAAGTAACTAAGCTTCATAATTCAACATGCACAACATTGCAGCATTTGCTTTTGCAAGATATATTTCCGCTTCGGCTACTTTGCTTTGCATTAATAATACTAATGCGATATCGATAAATTTTTATAATATTAGGTACGATGAGGTTAAAACTAACTGCGAATCACATGAAATTTTTACACAGTAAGATGCTGAACAACAAGCTACCCAGGTTACTGGCAATTCTTTGTTTTATTGCAATCACATTTGGTTGTACCAATGATAATAACCAAAATACCAGTAAAGCCGAAGGGGTGAAATCCAAAGTAGGAAAATTAAAACTCTTGCCTGATTTTCATGCCGATCATTTGTATAGCCCCGGTGAAAATGATCAGGGTTCGTGGGTGGCAATGGCCTTTGACGACAAGGGCAGGATGATCGCATGCGATCAATACGGTTACTTATACCGGGTAACCATTCCACCCGTTGGCTCGGATACAACCCGCTCGAAAGTCAACGTTGAAAAGCTTGACATAAAGATTGAAGGTGATACGGCTTCCCTGAAGTTAGGATATGCACATGGCCTATTGTATGCACATCACAGCCTATATGTGATGGTTAATGACGAAGGTGAAGATACCCTTACCCGAAAGAGCGGACTGTACCGTCTTCAGGACACGGATAACGACGATCAATACGATAAGATAACCTTACTTAAACGGTTGAACGGTGAGGGGGAGCATGGTCCACACACAGCCGTATTAGGGCCAGATGGGCAATCGATTTATGTGATCTCAGGAAACTTTACTGCTATTCCGGAGATGAACGGGTACCGGTATAAAGGCGATACAGCAAGATTAGACAATCTTTTGCCCCTCATTAAAGATCCCAACGGCCACGATAACGTAGTAAATACGCATGGAGGATGGATTGCCAGGACAGATTCCGCCGGAAGCAAATGGGAATTAATAAGTTCAGGCTTCCGAAACCCTTTCGATATGGCTTTTAATGAAGATGGCGAATTGTTTACGTATGATTCGGATATGGAATGGGATATCGGCCTGCCATGGTACCGGCCAACACGCATCTGCCACGTAACCAGCGGCAGCGAATTCGGCTGGCGCCAGGGTACCAATAAATGGTCGCCTTCGTACCCAGATAATTCTCCCCCAATACTAAATATTGGACAGGGCTCTCCGACCAGCTTTTTTAGTGGACAGCATGCCCGCTTCCCCGAAAAATACCGTCATTCTCTTTTTGCTTTTGACTGGAGTTTCGGCATTATTTATGCCCTTCACCTAACGCCGGAAGGCTCGTCTTATAAGGCCAGGGCGGAAGAATTTATTTCCGGGGCTCCATTGCCACTGACGGATGGAATAATAGGTCCGGATGGTGCCTTGTATTTTCTTACCGGTGGACGCAAACTGGAATCAAACCTGTACAGGGTCTATTACCTCGATAATAAAGCATCAAATACAGCCCTGGCATCTGCATCTTCAGACGAGGCAATGGAGGCCCGTAGAATAAGGCATGAGCTGGAAAAATATCATTTTAATATCGACCCGAAAGGGGTTGATTTTGCCTGGCCTTATTTAAAACACAACGACAGGTTCATCCGCTATGCAGCAAGGGTAGCCATCGAAAAACAGCCGGTAAGCCAGTGGAAGGGAAAGGCCCTGGCTGAAAAAGATCCACTGATTTTGACCCAGGCAATGATTGCGTTAGCCAGGTACGGTGAGAAAAATTTACAGGAAAAAATCCTGCACTCCCTCGTAGCGGTTGATTTTGGGCAGTTAAATCTAACACAGAAAATAGACTTTCTGAGAGCTGTGGAATTAACGCTATACCGGATGGGGCTTCCAGGTAAAGCACAAAAAGCGGAGCTGATTGCTTACCTGGGTCCAAACTACCCGGCTTCGGGCAATGAGCTGAACAGGTTGTTTAGTAAAATACTGGTTTATTTAAGAGACCCTCAGGCAATTACCAAAACGCTTGCTTTAATGGATGCAGCAAAAGACGATGATTCATTGCAGCAAAGCGTTACCAATTCTTCAGACCTTATTCTCCGGAATCCACAGTATGGTATGGACATTGCCAAAATGTTGTCCAACACCCCTCCGGCCCAGCAAATATATTATGCTACCGCACTAAGTGGAGCACAGGAAGGCTGGACGTCGGAAGCCAGTGACAAATATTTTAAATGGTTCAATACCGCTTTCGGTTTTAAGGCCGGTAACAGTTATATAGGGTTTATTGACCGGGCCAGAAAAATGGCGCTGCAGCATGTTTCCAAAGATCAATATGCACATTATGATGCGTTATCCGGCAGTGCTTTACTTGATGCAAAAAATGGAAATAGGTTAGCCAGCACGGTAGAACGACCTAAAGGTCCGGGGCGGAGATGGATGGTAGATTCTGCACTTGCTGCACTTGAAAATACTGTTACTACTGCAAATTTTGAGCAGGGGAAAGCAATGTTTATTGCAACCCAATGCCGGTCCTGCCATCGTCTTGGCGGCGAAGGCAGCGATATTGGACCCGATCTAACGCAGTTGGGTACCCGCTTTTCTACCCGGGATATTCTGGTATCGATCATTGAGCCGAGTAAAGTAATATCCGATCAGTATGCCGCCACCTATTTCTATATGAAAGATGGCAGCTCCATAGTAGGCAGGGTAAAAAATCAGGATACAGATAAGTATTACATCAGCCAGAATCCCTTTGCGCCACAGCAGTTACGGGAGATACTGAAAACGAATGTTGACAGTACAAGCATTTCTGATGCACCATCTATTATGTATCCAGGGCTGATAAACAGCTTGAACCCGGAAGAACTGAAGGACCTGATCGCTTATCTAAAATCCGGGGGCAATAAGGATCATGAAGTATATAAAATGAAAGCAGTCGCCAGGAAGTAGTACAGTATCAGCTGCTTGAAATTCTATCAACAAAACGGTAAAAAGTAAACCATGTAGTTAGGGCTTGTATTCCAAATGAAATATATTCCATAATAATGAATAGCTCATGGAAGAACAAAATATCTAATCCTGCACAACTTGGAGGTATTGAAACTTCTATCATTGACAATGGCCCGGGACGGGGTACCCGGATTGCCTGGATCAATACAGGCACAGGTTTGCGATATAAAGTAATTATTGACCGGGCGATGGATATAGGGGATGCTTTTTTTAATGGGCATAGTCTTTCCTGGCTCAGTCATTCAGGTATTACAGGTCCCCAACCCTTTTCAAACCGGGGTGGAGATTGGCTGAGAACCTTTGGAGGTGGATTGGTAACCACCTGTGGCCTCTCACATGTGGGTGGGCCGGAAAAGGACGAATTCGGTGAGCGTGGCCTTCATGGGCAGATCAGCAATATACCCGCAGAAATAGAATCCATCATACAACCAAACCCTTTTGATGATAGGTTTGAAATGAGCATTACAGGGATTGTTAAAGAAACACAGATATTCGGACCTTCACTCCAACTCAAACGAACTATCTCCG
>JANMMA010000215.1:0-19816 GCA_031372815.1 Sphingobacteriales bacterium | reverse complement strand
TTTTTGGTAACAGCCTTTGACTGATAAGTTTACCCTATGAAGTCCTTAATTTATCTGCTAACCATAATAGTTCTTATTGTTTCCTGCCGGCAGGCAGATACGGAATATTCTAACGAAGAACTGGTGAACCCTGAATCCGTAATGGCCTATGAGGAGGGGGATACCCTGGTACTCCGGAAAATGCCGGAAGGGTTATCACAATGGTTAAGGTATTACCAACAACTGGATACTGGCTTTACCTTACGAAATTTCAAAGCTTCCGGCGTTACGCTTCATATGGATGGATTACCTGATGCCATTAGTCCGCCCACTGAAAACAGTTTCAGTGACCTTTTTTTATATTCACCTGACAGTACCCAATACCTGGACCTGGTAAGTTATAACTTCCTGAAAGAAGAAATTAGTGGCAGGCAGGTGCTTATTTCCGGCGATCCTGATCAGCAGGTAGTCATTGCCGATAGTCGAAAAAACGTCCGTAAACAACTCATGTATAACGGTCCTTCGCAGCTGGCGGAATTTGCAAACTGGACAGGTAACCAAAGTTTTTTGATAGGTATGACCGAGCGGCGGGATAGACAACAGGGGATGAGCGCAGAACTGTATTTTTTCCACCTTAAAGATTCCAGTTTTACCAATTTTGTATTAAACCATACGGTGGCTGCTGATTCAGTAAACCTCATTAAAAACACCTTTCTTGAGCAATATTTCAAGGCCAGGAACTACGAAATAAAATAGTAATGATTAAGATTTCCCTTCATAAATTATTGATGTTCGGTTTTCATGGTATACATGAAGAAGAGAAAATAACAGGCGCTGAATTTGAAGTGAACCTGGACGTGTGCTACAAACCAGCGGGACCAATTACCAGCATCACCCAGACCATTGACTATACGGTATTATATGAAATTGTTAAAAGGCGGATGCAACAACCAACTGAACTGTTGGAAACAATTGGGCAGGATATTGTTTCTGAGATAAAGCAAAAATTTCCCCAAGTTGGGCAAATTAACATTACGATAGGTAAAATAAACGCACCACTTGCTAACTTTCGTGGTGAGCTAAGCGTCTCTCTGACTAATGAATAACTTATGAGATTACTTCTGTTAGGTATAATGTTTTTGTTTGCCGGAGAGGTTAAATCGCAGGATGTTGATTACCTGCTCAAAGAAGCTGCGCAGTTCGAGAAAGAGAAAAAAGATGACGACGCATTAAAGAAATACCAGGAGGCCCTGCAGGTTTCCCCGTCAGACGAAAGAGCCTTATTCAAATGCAGTGAACTGAGCAGCATCATTGGCAACCGACAAACCGATAAAAAATTCAGGGCCGACAATTTTACTGCTGCCCGAACTTATGCGGAGACTGTTTTAAAGCAATACCCTGAAAGCGCAGATGCTAATTATGCAATGGCATTGGCCATGGACAAGATTTCCTCTTTGGGGGGAACAAAAGAAAAGTTACAAAAAACCGGTGATGTACATAAATACCTTGAACAGGCGCTGAAAATAAAACCTGATCACGCAAGGGCACTATACATGATGGGCAAATGGAATGCCGATGTCAGCAGCATGAATGTTGCAGAGAAAGCTGCCCTTAAAACGGTGTTTGGTGGGATGCCCTCCGCTGGCTTACCTGCCGCTATTGATTTGTTTGAACGAGCCAGAAAGGCCGATCCTAATTACCTGCTCAATTACCTGGAGCTCGCAAAGGCTTACAAAAAGAATGGCCAAAGTGATAAGGCTATCGAAATATTAAACAGGTTGGTCAAACTGCCTCCCCGGACGGCCGACGACAATGGATATAAGGCAGAAGGAAAAACACTACTGGAAAGCCTGTTATGAAATAGTTTGCATTTGCTAACTTGCACTCCCCAAATAAGTTGATGTAATATGAATATGAAGCACAGCATAACTGTAGCATTTTTACTCCTTTCTTTTTTCGTGGAGGCACAAACTGCCGGACCTGTTTATGATCCACATGAAATGTTTGGTCCTTTTGTATACCCGCAGGGAATTAATACTTACCGTAACAGCGCCGGTGAACCGGGCGTCCAATATTGGCAAAACAAAGCTGATTATCAAATAGATGCATTGATTGATGAAAGTAAAAATGAAATCAAGGCTTCCGTTGTTATCACCTATAAAAATAATAGCCCGCAGGGGTTAAATTATATATGGCTTATCCTCGAGCAAAATCTTTTCCATCCACTGTCCAGGGGTTTTGAGAAAAACCAGACTGAAGGAAGAAGCAGATATGTTGACAGCAGGGGCGGTTTTCGGGGAGGCTATCATTTTCAATCTGTAAAGCTGCTGGCAGTGGGAGCAGATAATAAGATCGTGGAAACTGCTGCGGACACCATTATTTCAGACACCCGAATGCAGGTAAGGTTACCGAAAGTGCTCGAACCAGGTGCAGTAGTTAAGATAAAAATGGAGTATGCCTATAACATCCCTGAGTATGGGGCCGACCGAACCGGAATACTGACCACGTCAAAGGGCAAAATATATTCGGTCGCACAGTGGTATCCAAGGGTTTGTGTTTATGATGATATTCGGGGCTGGAATGCTGACCCTTATCTTGGCGCCGGAGAGTTTTACCTGGAATTCGGGGACTATAACGTTAGTATTACTGCTCCGGCGCAAAATGTCGTGGTATCGTCGGGCGAGCTGGTAAATGCTTCCGAAGTTTTAACGCCGGAACAAATGAAACGTTACAATGCAGCGAAGGAAAGTGAAAAAACAGTGATGATAAGGACCAGGGAAGACCTTGCTGATCCTGCTACTCGGATGAAAAAGCCTTTACTGACCTGGAAATATAAGTTATCGAATTCACGGGATTTTGCCTGGGCAACATCAAAAGCATTTATATGGGACGGAGCAAGGATCAATTTGCCCAGCGGTAAAAAAGTGATGGCCATGTCGGTCTATCCGGTCGAATCATCGGGTAATAAAGCCTGGGGCAGAAGCACTGAGTTCGCCAAAGCAAGCATTGAGCATTATTCGAAGAAATGGTTCGAATACCCTTTCCCCTCTGCGATTAACGTTGCCAGCAATGTAAGTGGCATGGAGTATCCGGGCATTGTTTTTTGCGGATACCGTGATACAGAAGAATCATTATGGAATGTAACAGATCATGAGCTGGGCCATACTTTGTTTCCCATGATTGTGGGAAGTAATGAGAGGAGGTATGGATGGATGGATGAGGGTTTCGATTCCTTTATAAATATGATATCGACCGATGAATTTAATAAAGGTGAATTTCAGCAGCCAGAGATAAACGGTCAGGCATCAGCATTGAGAATGACCGGTGAATATTCCGAAAAAGTAATGCTTTCGCCGGATGGGATGAAGGAAGAAAACATCAGCATGAACCTGTATTTTAAACCCGCATATGCGTTGGTGTTATTAAGAAAGCATATTATCGGCGAAGCCAGATTTGATTATGCATTCAGAAAGTATATCCACGACTGGGCGTTCAGGCATCCGACGCCCTGGGATTTCTTCAGGAGTATAGAAAATAGCACGGGTGAAGACCTGGGCTGGTTCTGGAAAGGAATGATCCTTGAAAACTATCAGCTCGACCAGTCCATTGCCGATGTTGAAAAAACCTCCACCAGTGGGGGTGTGCTCATCACGATAAAAAACCTGCAGAAAATGGTCATGCCCGTTGTGGTAGAATTAACTACCATGTCGGGTAAGCTGATCCGAAAAACATTGCCTGTGGAAATCTGGCAAAACAGCGGTGTATATACCTTCAGAATGGAAACTGCGGAACCAGTTAGGAAGGTGGTGTTAGACCCAGACAAGGTATTTCTTGATGTTAATCCACAGAACAACACCTGGCAGGGGATAAAGTAAAAAAAGCTTAAAAAACCTCATTATCCCAGTCTCACATTTGCATATTTTCACATTGTTTCCTTACCTTTGCGCTCCATTTACGGTTGTCCGTAAATTATTAACCCAAACGGTCCCATAAGAGATCCGCCAGAGCGGGTACACCAGCAGGGTAATTTGTAAATAGGACTTATGCCAAAGGTAAAAACCCATTCGAGGGCAAAAAAGACTTTTAAGATTTCCGGTAATGGAAAAATCATGTTCAGAAAGCCTTATCGCGGTCACTTACTGACCAAAAAATCAAAAAAACGAAAACGCAGCTTCCGTATTGAAGGCTCAGTTCACAAGTCTAATCTTGATTTCGTTAAAAGGCTTCTGAGGTTGAAATAACCATTTCCATTATCACTATTAACTTTAAAAATCTTTAGATATGCCTCGTTCAGTCAATTCCGTTGCATCAAAAGCCCGCAAAAAGCGGATCCTCAAGCAAGCCAAAGGCTTTTACGGCAAACGTAAAAATGTATATACCGTAGCAAAGAACGTCCTTGAGAAAGGCCTCACTTATCGTTATGTTGGACGTAAACTTAAAAAACGTGAATACCGGGCACTCTGGATCACCAGGATCAACGCTGCAGTAAGGGAAGAAGGTCTTACCTATTCCGAGTTCATCAATAAATTGAAAGTGAAGGGTATCGAGCTCGATAGGAAAATGCTTGCTGACCTGGCAATGAATGAGCCAGCGTCGTTTAAGAGCCTCGTAGCCTCCGTTAAATAATTGTAATACCTACTATCGTACCTGCCGGATATGAAAATTCATATCCGGTTTTTTTATTTTGCATCCTTCAAAAATCTATTTTTGTACGCGTTCCAATAAAGACCATATTACTATACCGTTAAAACCTGAACAAATCATTGAGCAATAACACTTACACCGACCTGGTAAAGCAAACATTTTATTTTCCCCAGGAAGGTTTTGAAGTTAAAGAGGGATACCTCCATTTCAACGGACTAAACTTAAAAGCTTTGATCGATAAATATGGGACGCCCATGAAGCTGACTTATCTGCCGAAGATAGGAATGCAGATCAACAAGGCTAAAGACATGTTCGCAAAGGCGTTTAAGAAACATAAGTATGACGGCGAATATTTCTATTGTTATTGCACCAAAAGCTCGCATTTTTCTTTTATTGTTGAAGAAGCGCTTAAGCATGAGATTCATCTTGAAACTTCTTATGCCTACGACATTGAGATCATCAATAAGCTATACGAAAAGAAAAAAATCACCAAGGACATTTCTATCATCTGTAATGGCTTCAAACAAAAATCTTATACGTCAAGGATCGCCAGACTATTAAATACCGGCTTCAAAAATGTTACGCCGGTATTAGACAATAAAGAAGAACTGGATGCCTATAGAAGGTCGGTCAAAGTTCCCTTTAAACTGGGCATCAGGGTGGCTGCTGAAGAAGAACCTACCTTTCCATTTTACACCTCGAGACTAGGCCTCAGGGCAAAAGATATCCTCGAATTTTATGTTGACCATATCGAAGGTTATGAAGATAAGTTTCAACTCAAAATGCTTCATATCTTCCTGAATAAAGGCATAAAGGATGATATATATTACTGGAGCGAGCTCACCAAGGTCATCAATCTTTATTGCCAGTTAAAGAAAATATGCCCTGAACTTGATTCTATAAATATTGGCGGTGGCTTTCCGATCAAACACTCTCTGGGGTTTGACTATGACTACCAGTTTATGGTGAACGAGATCGTTGGGAATATTAAAAAGGCCTGCAAAAAAGCAAAGGTGCCCATGCCTAATATCTATACCGAGTTTGGAAGTTATACAGTGGGAGAGAGTATGGCGCACATCTACAGTGTAATTGGACAAAAAAACCAGAACGATCGTGAGAGTTGGTATATGATCGATTCGTCATTCATCACCACACTTCCTGATACATGGGGAATTGGAGAGCGCTTCCTGATGCTTCCGGTAAACAAGTGGGATAATGAATATCAGCGCGTAGTGCTTGGCGGTATTACCTGCGATAGTCATGATTATTACGACTCAGAAGAGCATATCAATGAAGTATTCCTTCCCAAACTTACAGCGGGTGTAGATAATGATGATGATAAAGAACTATTATACGTCGGATTTTTCCATACCGGCGCATACCAGGACCAGATTAGCGGATATGGAGGAATAAAACATTGTCTCATTCCGTCACCCAAACACATCATCGTAGAAAAAGACAAGAATGGTAAATTGGTTGACTGGGTTTATGCGAAGGAACAATCCGCACAGAGTATGCTCAAAATACTTGGGTATATAAAATAATATCGAAGGTTGTAAGAAAGTACTTACAATTTATCGAATTACAACTACGGTTCCATGAGATTTTTTTCGTTGTCCGGGAGCAAAAGGTTTTGCTGACTTTGATCCATAAATCTTTTTTGCCTGGCCTGGAGGAAGTCCGTCGACACGGCCATCTGTAATAATAACCGTCTTTTGGGGATAACGCTTGGGATATGAATTCCTTGAACACGAAAACAATGCTGTTACTACAAACAGCAAAAAAATTGATCTCAGGATAATAAGATTGCTCATGGGGTAATTTTGTTTTGAATATCCAAAATAGATGCCGGGCTCCACATTTTTGCTATATAAAAAGTTATTTACGCTTCCCTTAACCTTTGAGTTTTGGTGCATCCGGGATTTTAGCAACCACAATAAATCTTTTTATGGCTAATATAGAGGATACAGTAATTAAAGTTCAATGGATTAATGTAGGATGCACCCTGGAAAGACTTTTAGTGACATTGACTACTCAGTTTTAAAGCTGGTGAACTGATCAGTTTACTTTCAACTTATATTTTTTAATCACTTTGGGGTCGTTGAAATACTTATCAGCATCTTCATTAGAAAGATTCACGTCTACGTCAACAACCGGAAGGTCTACCAGCTGAAGCTGCACCTGTTTTAATTCTTCCCTTAGTTTACCGGTCTTTCTCAATACATCCGGGTCACGATCTCCAATAAGGGAGTTGTCACTGATCACATATTCAAGCCTTTTCGTAAGTCCCCTGAGCTGTGCAGCAGTATTCTGTTCCTGAACTTTATTAGGTGCCACAGCTTCTTTCACAGGAACAAGGGTGAGCCCTATGCTTGGTAATATCTTGCCGATGTCTTGAACGTCAGGACTATTCGCTGTAGTGGCCAATATCGTTCCGGCGAGTGCGGTACTGGATCCGGAAATATCAAATGCGGTGCGTGTTGACTTGTTGGACTTTATGTTTTTACTCAACACGTAAAAGGTAAGTTTCAGGTTTTGGACATAGGCTTTCATTTCATCAGAAACTTTTTTATGCTCCAGGTATTTTTGTGGGTAGTTAATTCCCGGACGGATGGCTATGCTAATTGATGCAGTGTCTTTATTGAAAAATTTGTCTGAGCCTATAAACTGCAATTGAAGCATTTTTTGTCGTGTGGTGTCGTTCTCCCGAATGAAATCATAAGGCACCATCCAGAGAAATTCGTCATCGCAGTTACGGACGGGGAATATAGGATTGATGGGAATATTTGAATTGAAATTGATCTGTTCCAGCGGAAATGTTCCGGTTTCGCACTGAACCCTGAAGTGAATGGTATCGCCCTCCTCAACATACATTGTACCCAGAACCCCGGGCTTTACCCGGGAAGGAGTAATTTCTGTACTGTAAAACATAATGGTTACGAAAGTATCTACGCGATCTAACGGATCGTCAAGATTTTGGACGCCAACGTCAACCCGGTAAGGGAGGTCGTATTTGAGTTTGCCGCTTCGGAAGAAAGACTTGTCCGCTCTGAAGAAGAGGCTTCCACTATTCCTGTCGATTTTTACACCAACGGGAGCCTGCTGTAGATACCAGTAATAATGCTCAGCATTTTTATTGATCCTAAGGTCATAATTCAGCAGCGAATCTACGTGAATGGTGAAATAAGGATTGAGGTTGGTGATCCTCAATATGGTATCTGCATGCATTACCTGAATTGCCGGAGGAACGGAATCAGTCTTTTTATCTTGTGATCTTACGGTTGTAATAAAAAATATGGCCGATAAAAGCAGAAGAAGTACTCTCAAGGGAATGAATTTATTGTTGAATCCAGCCCGAAATTATAAGAATAAAAATCAAGAACATTATCAAAAATGCTAAAATAATTCCCCTCCATGAATGGAGGGGAGTAAATTCAAAACCAACTGCTTAATTGTTCTGATAAATAGACTTATTTACTGAATGGAAATTTCTTTAGGAGCAATTTTCACTTCTTCTTTCTTTGGCAGTTCAAGGTATAAAACACCATTTTCATATTTAGCCTGAATATTGTCGGCCTGGATGGTATCATCCATGGTAAAACTGCGCGTGAAGGACTTGTAGTTGAATTCCCGGCGAACCTGCCTTTCATTCTCATCTTTGTTTTCAGCTTTTTTTTCTGCTGATACGGTCAGAATGTTATTGTCGATATTCACCTTAAAATCACCTTTATCCATTCCCGGTGCTATAATTTCCAGGATGTAAGCCCTTGCTGTCTCTTTTACATTTGCCGGTACAGCCTGGTTAACACCAGAAAATTCCTCATTTAAAATGCGAGAAGGATAATTGTTGAAGAAGTCTTCAAATAAAGTGTTGATTCTTTTCTCAACAGGACGTTGATTCAATTTTACAAGTGTCATAACTGTTATTTTTTTAGGTTGATAATCTGGTTATGACGCTTTTAGATCAAATAAAATACCATCTGCTTTAAACTGCTAATTTGCTAGTTAGCAGAAAGAAAAGATGACAGTATGGCTGACATTTTTTCATTTTATGCCATAAAGTCATAATGCATTCTTTTATCTAATAAATCACGTAATTTCGTGTTTGATTAAAAACAAGATAATATTATGTATCCTACAGAAATAGTTATTCCAATGAAGGAGGAACTTACCGAGAGAGGTTTTGATGAGCTCCTGACCACTGACGAAGTAGAAACAACATTAAAGCAGGAAGGCACTACGTTGGTTATGATCAACTCTGTTTGCGGATGTTCTGCGGGAAGTGCACGTCCGGGTGTATTAATGGCAGTGGCGAACAGTAACCATAAACCTGATCGTTTAACCACGAGCTTCGCCGGATATGACGTTGATGCAGTGAAAAAAATACGCGAATTCTTACTTCCTTATCCACCTTCTTCACCGGCCATTGCATTGTTTAAGAATGGTAACCTGGTGCATATGATTGAGCGGCACCAGATCGAAGGAAGGCCGGCTCAAATGATTGCCCATAATCTTATTGCGGCGTTTGAAGAGTATTGTAATTAGTTTTTTCGCTTTACTCATAGATGAAAAGATCCCGCCGTTTGCGGGATCTTTTCTTTTTATCCCAATCCAGTTTTTTAAAGTATAATTGCGAACATTTAAACCGCATGTATCCCAACCTCTATTTTTTTCTAAAAGAGACTTTCCATATTGAACCCTGGACCTTTACAAAATATATTAATTCCTTTGGATTACTGGTTGCCGTTTCATTTGTAGTTGCTGCGGCTTTACTCGCCAGTGAATTAAGAAGAAAAGAAAAGCAGGGACTGCTCCACCCCAAAGAAGAAACCATAGTAGTGGGAGAAGGTGCAAAATTCGGTGACCTGTTATTTAATTTTATTTTTGGATTTATTGTAGGATATAAAATACTGGGGGTGTTTTTCAATGGGCAGGATGTCAACCCACAGGAATATATTTTTTCATCCAACGGTAGCTGGGTCGGTGGTCTTACACTGGCTTTACTATTTGCCGGTCTTAAGTATTACGAAAAACAAAAACAAAAACTTGCCCAACCAGAAAAGCGCACCATCCGGATATGGCCACACGAGCGGGTAGGAGACATTACCATAATGGCTGCTGTAGCTGGTTTCCTCGGGGCTAAACTGTTTGATAACCTGGAAAACTGGGACAGGTTTATTCAACATCCCATCGCCAATTTATTATCGCCTTCAGGGTTAACATTTTACGGCGGACTCATCCTGGCGACAGTAGTGATCTTATTATATGGCAAATCAAAAAACATTCCCCCGTTGCATCTTTGCGATGCTGCAGCGCCGCCACTGATGTTATCATACGCAACGGGCAGGATAGGCTGCCAGGTTTCAGGTGATGGAGATTGGGGGATATTCAATAGTGCCTATACGCTTGCTAAAGATGGTACCATCATTCCGTCCACAGCAGTTAACTTCCGTACTACCCTGATGGCAAATAGTGATTTCACACAATACCTTGTTCGCGAGTACGGAAGTATGGACAAGATTCCACATGCTTTTTTTAAAGGTGCTGAATTTATGCCGAACTGGTTTTGGGCATATCATTATCCCCATAATGTCAACGAAGTAGGTACCGCCATTGCAGACTGCACAGGACCTTATTGCATGCAACTAAATCCGCTTGTTTTCCCAACCCCACTATATGAATTTATTGTGTGCATGATGTTGTTTGGAGTGCTATGGATGCTGCGCAAAAGATTGAACATAGCTGGGCAAATGTTCGGCCTCTATCTTATTTTAAATGGCATTGAACGATTCTTCATTGAAAAGATCAGGGTAAACACCACATATTCCATATTTGGTTACCATCCCACCCAGGCCGAACTCATCTCTTCATTATTGGTTATCACCGGTGCGATTTTATTATTTAAATCACAGAAAAAGAAAGCCGTTCTTTAATGTGGTGATGCGGTATTGCGATAATGCGATAATGGATATACTATGTCGTCACTTACCACACTGCTGCACTCATTAATTACCACATTTCCTGCGTATTGTCCGCCTATACCAAACGTCTGCAACACTGTAACCTCAGCTAACATACTGCGTATCATCTGTAGTCAGGATTGATCCGAAAATCAATCTTTTAGACCTTCCAACACAAAACAAGTATCTATGTATAGCATAGTACTTACTTTCGAAATGTAATAGTTATTATAAGGTACTAAAACTACAAATTATGAGAAAAGCCTGGTTAATGGTTGTGGCCTGTATGATAGGCTTGGCAGGATTTACACAAAATGGATCAATTTCAGGAAAGGTGCATGATGATGCCCAAAAGGGATTAGCCGGGGCCACGGCCCTGTTATTAAAGGCTTCGGACTCCGGCCTTGTCAAGACAGCAGTCACCGATAAAGAAGGCTATTTCGCTTTTGCCAATGTTAACGCTGGAAGCTACCTCGTAGCAGTATCAGCCGCTGGTTTCAAAAAAACACTGACCCCAAAAATTAGTCTTGACAATGAATCATTGGTTCACGAGCTGGGCGTCATAGGTCTTTCCGTAGAACCGAAAAACATGCAGCATATCACGGTGACAGCGCATAAGCCTTTCATCGAACAAAAAATTGATAAAATGGTGGTTAACATTGATGCTGCAGTAACCAATGCCGGATCTACCATCCTTGAAGTGCTGGAGAAGTCGCCGGGAGTAACGGTAGACAAGGACGGAAACATCAGCCTCAAGGGCAAACAGCAGGTACTGGTGATGATCGATGGGCGCCCTACCTACCTTGGGCCTAATGAACTGGCCAGCTTATTGAAAAGCATGCCGGCCAGCAATGCCGATCAAATCGAAATTATGACCAATCCGTCGGCCAAATACGATGCTGCCGGCAATTCGGGGATCATCAATATCAAGACCAAAAAGAATAAGCAACAAGGTTTCAATGGCAGCATCAACCTCAATTATTCACAGGGCGTCTACTGGAGAACGAATGATAATTTTAACCTCAACTACCGAAAGAATAAATTCAATTTTTTCGCCAATGGCGGATATAGCAAATGGAACAGTTTCCAGGACCTGGAAATCAACCGTAAATTCCGAACCCCGGGCGTCAAAGACATCAATGCCATCTTTGACCAGGAAACCAACATGAGAAATAGCAATAGCAACTACATGATGAAAATGGGGATGGATTACTACCTCAGCAAAAAGACAACGCTTGGTGTGATCACCACCGGTCTGTACAATCCTGAAAAATTCAGCAGTAAAAGCCTGAGCTACTTAAAAGATGGTGAGTCCAATGTAGACTCGATGGTATACGCACTCAGCAATAATGAAGGAAAGTGGAAAAACGGGACGCTCAACGTAAACATGCGTCACCAGTTTGATTCTACCGGAAGAGAGCTGACCGCCGACCTTGATTATGCTTCCTATAACTCCACCAGTGCAATGGATTTTACCAATACTACATACGACCCTTATTGGTCTGCCCTTAACCAGACGATGTTGAGGGGTGACCTACCCGTACAAATCGATATTTATTCTGCTAAAGCAGACTATAGCCAGAATCTGCTAAAAGGGAAATTGGAGACCGGCGTCAAAACCAGTTATGTATCAACTGATAATGCAGCCAATTATTTTACTATTAGTAATGGCGGAGAAACCGTTGACTACGGCAAAACAAACAATTTTGTGTATAAAGAAAATATCAACGCAGGATACCTGAATTTCAGCAGGCAGTTCAAGAAGCTCAGTGTGCAAGTTGGTTTAAGATATGAATACACACACCTTGAGGGCGACCAGTTTGGCAATCCACAGAGGCCCGATTCCTCGTTTAGCAGGGGTTATGGGAATCTTTTCCCGACTATATTCCTGAGTTACCAGGCCAGCAAGGATTTTCAATGGGGATTTAACGCAGGCCGGCGTATAGACAGGCCATCTTACCAGGACCTTAACCCGTTCTTGTTCTTCCTCGACCAATATACTTACCAGGCAGGCAATCCTTTTATAAAGCCTCAGTATACCACCAATGTGGAATTGTCGAACACCTTTAAGGGCTTTTTGACCACCACGATCAATTATAGCCATACCGTAGATTTCCAGACTGAAACCTTTGAACAGGCGAAACTTCCAAATGGCGAGGACGGGTATGCAACCATTGTTCGCCAGGGAAATATTGGAACCAGGGACGCAGCAGGCATATCCGTGAGTGCACAAGTGCCCGTGAAGAAATGGTGGACAGCCATACTGTACACCAACCTCAACTACAACAGGTTCCGGGGAGAAGTGAATAATGATAAGGTAGACGTAGAAGCAACAAACCTGACCGTCAATATCAATAACCAGTTCAAATTTAAAAAAGGATGGAGTGCTGAACTGAGCGGATGGTACAGGTCAAAAGGTGTAGAGGGACAAATTATGATTGACCCAATGGGTCAGGTAGCCGCCGGGGTTAGTAAACAGGTGCTCAAAGGCAAATCAACGATAAAATTGAATGTGCGCGATATTTTCTATACACAAGTGGTGACAGGCTATATCAATTTCCAGAATACGGAAGCCTCCTTCAAAAATTCCAGGGATACGAGGGTAGCCACACTAAGTTTTGTTTACCGCTTCGGTAAACCCATGAAAGATGCACAACCCCGCAAAAAAACAGGTGGTGCCAGCGAGGAACAGAATAGGGTGAAGCTTAACAACAATCAGTAATCTGAAATAATAATACAACAACCGGGTAAGTTAATATAGAAAACCCGCAAAAGCCCCGCTACAAATGGCGGGGCTTTTTATGGCAGTATTTTCTACCTTTGACCAAAACTTAATATGCCTTCTTTTGATATTGTCAGCAAGGTTGATGCGCAGTTGCTTGACAACGCCGTTAACGTTACCAAAAAGGAGATTACCAACAGGTTCGACTTCAAAGACGCCCATGTGGTGATCGATCTGGATAAAAAAGAGTATAAGTTGAAACTGGAAACACCAGATGATATGAAAATGCAGCAACTCATTGACGTTCTCATCAACCGTTCCAACAAACAGGGTATTTCGCCTGATGCTTTTGATCTTAGCAAAGAAGCCTATCCCAGCGGAAAAGTAGTAAAAAAAGAAGTATCTGTGCGCAACGGACTTAAACAGGATGATGCTAAAAAGGTCGTAAAATTAATCAAAGATTCAGGCCTTAGAGTGCAGGCCCAGATTATGGACGAAATGGTGCGGGTAACCAGTAAAAAAATCGACGATCTGCAGGAAGTGATCCAGTTATGTAGAACGGCTGAGCTGGGAATGCCCCTTCAGTACGAAAATATGCGTAGTTAAGGCCAAACAGGCCCCAAATAAGGAAAAAAGGCAAATAAAATTTGATGCAACCACTTAAAATCCTAATTTTGCAGCCTGTTTTTACTATATGTCATGGCAAAATCCATGCGCACTAAATGAACAAATATGAAAAAAGGTATCCATCCTGAGCAATACAGGTTAGTCGTTTTCAAAGACACGAGTAATGGTCATCAATTCCTTACGCGTTCCGCAGCCTATTCTAAAGAAATGGTAAAGTGGGAAGATGGTAATGAATATCCATTACTGAAACTTGAGATTTCAAATACTTCTCACCCGTTCTTTACCGGTCAGAAAATGTTGGTTGATACAGCCGGTCGTATCGATAAATTCAAGAAAAAATACGCTAAGAAATAAATTCATTTCAATTAGGAAACCCTCTTGCGAAAGAGGGTTTTTTATTTTTAGTAGCTTAGCGTTACATGGATCATTCCCGGTTTACAGATTCTCATTGTAAGGACGCTTTAATGCCGTTTACCCTTACCCGTCATACTGCAGACATCAGGGTGGGAATGTTTACCATAAAAGAAAAATGGGAAATTGCCGAGACCGTCTATCCGACCATGAATAAGCCTGCTGTGATCCCGGCTAATATTATTCCCGGTCCGGGTTTTTTTTCCAGGTTATGCGAAACGGATTGGGAGAACGTATTACAGTACAATGATCTATACAGGGTGTTATCGTTTCCCTGGCAGATCAGTATGCATAACGATTGGGCTCTTCGACAGGATTTTTTGCTAGCCACAATGGGGAAGTCAGGTACTGCACTGTCATCGACGGTTCGCGCCGTAAACGGTAAAGATATTTTCTGTGAACCTGGAGTAATTGCCGAGCATTGTTACATAAATGCAACCAATGGCCCAATTTATATTGCATCTGGTGCGGAGATCATGGAAGGTGCTATGCTTAGGGGGCCGTTATTTCTTGGGCCGGGAACCGTTGTGAAAATGGGTACCTCCATTTATGGCGCCACGAGTATAGGTCCTCAATGCCTTCTTGGCGGGGAGATAAAAAACAGCGTGATCTTTGGATATTCAAATAAAGCACACGAAGGGTATTTGGGTGACGCGGTCATTGGTGAATGGTGCAATCTTGGCGCCGGCACCAGTTGTTCCAATATTCGAAATTCTGCATCGCCGGTTAAAGTATGGATGATGGACAGAAAGCTGTCTATTGAAGCTGGGCTGAAATGCGGTTTGCTTATGGCCGATTACTCCCGTTGTTCAATTAATTCGAGCTTTAATACAGGCACCGTAGTAGGTGTTTGTGCCAACATATTCAAACCGGGTAGCTTATTGCCAAAATTTATTCCCAGTTTCTCGTGGGGCCCCACTCCCGAAGTGAGGTACACATTGGAAAAAGCCATAACAGATATCGATAGTTGGATGAAATTCAAAGGCAAGTCAATAACTAACGAACAGGTTACATCATTACATCATATATTTAGCCTTAACGAAAAAGTATGAGAAAAAAAATCGCCGCCGCAAACTGGAAAATGAACCTTCGTCAGGAACAGGGTGAACAATTATTGACCGCGATCCTGCAAAAAAACATTTCATTGAAGCCGCACCAGTTCGCCATTTTTGCCGTTCCATTTCCGTACCTGCCTATGGCAAGTGAAAAAATTTCCGGCAAAATAAATTATTCTGTAGCTGCGCAAAATTGTTATCATAAGAGCGCAGGTGCATTTACGGGAGAAGTATCTGCAGAAATGCTCAGTTCTTTAAATATACCGTACGTTGTTTTAGGGCATTCTGAAAGAAGAGAATACTTCGGTGAGACAAATGCCATGCTTGCTGAAAAAGTAAACCTGACATTAAGCAATGGGCTACAGCCTGTTTTTTGTTGTGGTGAACCATTGTTTATCAGGGAGGAAAACGGGCAGAATGATTACGTAGAAAAGCAACTCAGGGAAGGACTATTTCACCTTGACAATGCACAGATCAGAAAAATAATTATTGCGTATGAACCGATATGGGCAATCGGCACCGGAAAAACAGCCAGCGCGGCACAGGCCCAGGAAATGCATGCACACTTGAGAAGTGTTATGGCAGGAAAATATGGTCATGAAATTGCTGATGATCTGTCTGTTTTATACGGAGGAAGTGTAAAAGGATCAAACGCTTCAGAAATTTTTTCCCAGCCTGATGTGGACGGTGGACTAGTTGGCGGAGCGTCATTAAATGCGGAAGAATTTTGTCAGATCATTTCAGCACTGCCATGAATATCGGAAGTGAAAGACCGGTTTGATCTTACTTCCGGGAAGGCTCATTTTTTGCTTTTCTAATACATTTTGATCATGGGCCTCTTGAATCAAATCGCTGTCAATTCCTTTTACCGGTTTGTGTTCATCATTCTTCAGTTCCTGGTAACCATATTTCTTTCCAGGCTTATCGGGCCCGATGGTCTTGGTATATATTCACTGATTCTCGCTAATGTTAATATCATACTTATTTTTTCATCGCTTGGAATCCCGGCGGGAATCACTTTTCATTCCGCTAAAAAAGACCTTTCTGACAAAGCGCTGGCGCGTATTGCCATTATATCGGCAGTAATTCAGTTTATAGTGATTGCGGTTGCGGAGTACATTTTCTGGTTGATTACTGGCAGATTTATGATCTGGCCTACCACTGAGCCACTTTTAGGTGGGCTTGGACTGATCTTTTTCCTTTCCATCTTGGTGACGGAAAGGTTCGCAGCATTTTATAATGGTAAGCATAAATTAAAACTGTTCAGTGTTCAACAGGTCATCTTTTCCATTTTGATGGTTTTGCCATTAATATATTGGCTGATTATGCCAGCACGTCCGGTACCATACAAAGTCATTAGTTTTATCATCATACTTTCTGTTTTGCAAATGTTCTCCGTGGCCATAGTTTATTCAAGATTATTCTCCCATTCTTATGCTTTATATGTTGATCCGCCAGGCAACACTACTGCATTTTTTAACTATTCTATGATGGCCTGGCTGGCTAATAGTATACAGTTTTTGGTCTATCGTATTGATTTCTGGATACTGCATTATTTTCAAGGATCGATGGAACTTGGCTTATATGCACTTGCTGTTAGGATAGGGCAGACCTTCTGGATTGTCCCCGGACTGCTGTCGACCATCATTTTGCCTTACATGACTTCAACAGCCTTTAATCGAAATGTATTGGAAAGGATGATCAGGCTAACTAACTCAATCAACATATTGGTTGCAGCGACAATTTTTCTGATTTCATACATGGCGATACCAGCCATATTCGGCAAAGCTTTTACCGGAAGCATACTTCCTTTGATGATCATGATTCCGGGTATTCTATTTGTTTCGATGCATACAATGATTGCAACCTATTTTGCTGCCAAAAATAAAATTAACCATAACCTGGTAACATCCCTGATTGCGCTGGTTTTGATCACCTTACTTGATTTTCTGCTTATTCCCACAATGGGTAAAACGGGAGCAGCAATAGCCTGTACTGTAGCCTATTCTGTAAGCAGCGTGTATGCATTATGGTTATATAGCAGGATGGAATCCTATTCCCCGCTGAGGCTGCTTGCCGAAAGAGCAGACAGAATTTGGCTGGAACGAAAGGTCAGGGATTTCTTTACAACGTTGAAAGCATGAGTGGATTAACATACAATACCACGAAATTTCCTACTGGTTTGATGAGTCCCGGTAAACCATATATACTATGGCTAGCCAGTTGGTATCCCACCCAAACCGTTCCCTTTAATGGGGATTTTATACAGCGACATGCATATGCAGCATCAGCATATCACAATATATTGCTGGTGCATACCATACATGATCCGTCTGGTATCGAAAAAGTACGTTACCAGGTCACCGATCACAATGCGTTGAAAGAGATCATTATTTTTTTTAAGGATATTGAACCTGTACATCATTGGATTCACAAACTTCAGTATAACCTCAGTTATTACCGGGCTTCCAAACAATTTATCAGTCAGTTATTTAATGAGTCCGCTTTACCACTTTTTGTCCACGTTCATATTCCCATGAAAATGGGTAGTATAGCGTTGTGGATAAATCGAAAGTGGGGGGTTCCATACCTGGTCAGTGAACACTCAGCTTCATACCTCAACAATGCGCCAGACTATTTTTTCAACCGGAACTTATACTATCGCAAAATGGTCAGTCATGTGTTTCAGAATGCACTTGCAGTGACCAATGTTTCGGTAGCAGTAGCAAATATTTTGAAGAAAGTATTTAACCTGCAACATATCCATATCGTTCGTAATGCTGTGGACCAAAGCATTTTTTACGTCAAGGAAAAAAAGGAGGTTCCATTCCGCTTTGTTCATGTTTCTACTATGACTTATCAAAAAAATATTGACGGGCTGATCAGTGTTTTTGAAGGATTATACAAGCAGTCTGCAGGCATAGAACTTTTACTCGTTGGCCCCATGAATACCGAAGTTCAACAATGGATATCCAGATCTTCTGCGCAACAGGCTATAAAATTTACCGGAGAACTTCCTTATGCTGAAGTAGCTGTCCGAATGCAGGAAAGTAATTGCTTGGTATTGTTTAGCAGGTATGAAAATTTTCCCTGTGTTATTATTGAAGCGCTTTGTTGTGGATTGCCTGTGGTGACATCAGATGCAGGAGGTGCAGCAGAAGGAATCGATATATCGAACGGAATTGTTGTCCCTAGTGAAAACCGGGAAGCTTTGTCCAATGCCATGCATAATATAATGTTGAGATATCAACAGTATGATCGCAAACAAATAGCTGAAGATGCTACGGCGAGGTACAGTTATCCTGCGATCGGGGAAAAAATCAGCCAGGTATACCGGGAACTCAAACTGGTTAAGGAGCAGTAATAGGTATATTCAAATAGTCGCTTGTAACAGGCTGTTAAGGACCGGTCTCAGCCTTTAAGCTTTGTAATAAGGGAGACATATTCCTCCATTGCCTTTTCTTTTGTTTTGCCCGATAACCCCGTCCAGGCTTCGTATTTAGCTTTGGCAACAAAATCAAATGGGTTTGATGGGGGATCGCCGGCATTGTCACCTTTTGTTGCTTGTTTATACAGAGAATACAACTGTAGTAATGTTTCATTACTTGGTTTCTCATGTAGAGATTTGCTTTCTTTTACGGCTGTTTCAAACTGTTCGTTGATATCCATCTGCAACATTTGCGTAAAAATAAGTCAAAACAGCCAATGATTGTGGTGCTAATGGCGATTCACGACCAGTTATTCATCCTTTCGACCGAAGTCTTTTTATTACCTTTGCACCTCGTTAATGAAGATCAAATAAATGAAGCAGATCCGTAATTTTTGCATAATCGCCCATATTGACCACGGTAAAAGTACGCTGGCGGACAGGTTGCTTCAGGTAACCCATACGATCAGCGACAGGGATATGATGGACCAGGTACTGGACGATATGGACCTGGAGCGCGAAAAAGGTATTACCATAAAGAGTCACGCCATACAGATCAATTACCAGCATACTGATGGACAGGAATATATACTTAACCTTATTGATACACCCGGCCACGTGGACTTTAGTTATGAAGTAAGCCGGGCACTTGCTGCCTGTGAAGGTGCCTTATTGCTGGTTGATGCCACCCAGGGTATCCAGGCACAAACCATCAGTAATCTTTACCTGGCTGTTGAAAACAACCTGGAGATCATTCCCGTGATCAATAAAATTGATATGGATTGTGCGATGATCGAAGAAGTGAGGGATCAGATCGTAGAGCTCATTGGTTGTAAGCCAGATGAGATCCTTCTTGCCAGCGGAAGAATAGGTATTGGAATCGAAGAGATCCTTACAGCTATAGTTCAAAGGATACCTCCTCCAAAGGGAAACCCCGATGCACCTTTGCAGGCGCTGATATTTGACAGTGTCTTCAATAGCTTCAGGGGTA
>JANMMA010000207.1:0-23326 GCA_031372815.1 Sphingobacteriales bacterium | reverse complement strand
TACAGATGCTGTTATTCAAAAAATATCCGACGATAAAACAGGCATTGTCTTTTTGCTTTGGGGTAAGTTTGCACAGGAAAAACAAGCGCTAATTGATGAGACCAAACATTTTGTTTTAAAAGCTGCACATCCTTCTCCTTTCTCGGCCGATAAAGGTTTTTTTGGATGCAGGCATTTCTCCAGGGTCAATGAATTGCTTGTGCAATGCGGCAAGGACCCTATCGATTGGAAATTGCCCGTACAAAATAGCCCTGCATGATAAGGTTGAAGAATATACTTGGCGCAGTGTTCATCCTTTGGGGTGGACTGGTTTTCTTTATTACGCTGATCATTTTTTGGATTCCGATGTGGGCCACAAAATTCCTGAAGGAGCCACGAAGAACGAAAGTTTTTATTGATATAACAAGAATTTGGATGGCCGTGTTTCTTCCGCTGGCTGGTATCCGGTTAACTATTAAGGGCAAAGAACATTTTCGAGAAGGCAGAAATTATATTGTGGTCTGCAATCACAATTCCATGATGGATGTGCCCATATCCAGTCCGGGTATACCCGGACCCAATAAAACCATCGCCAAAATAGAAATGACCCGCGTGCCCCTTTTTGGTATGGTATATAAACGAGGATCTGTACTCGTTGATCGGAAAAGTGATCAAAGCAGGAAGGACAGTTTTTTGGAAATGAAAAAAGTGCTCGAAATGGGTATGCACATGTGCATTTATCCGGAGGGCACAAGGAATAAATCCGATAAGCCGCTGAAGGAATTTCACGATGGTGCATTCAGGCTGGCCACGCAGACCGGCAAACCAATTCTTCCTGCAATTATTTTTAATACTCGGACTGTTTTACCTTTTGATAAGAAGTTTTACTTCTGGCCTCATCCCATAGAAATGCATTTCCTTCCTGCCATTGAAGTAACTAAAGATGATGATCCTGTAATATTGAAGGAAAACGTATTTAACACGATGTGGCGTTATGTAGAGGAGAATCAGGACAACGCATAATTCCATTTATTAAGGCAATGTCCTTCAAATATGGTTGATTTCCATTCTCAACGGTTATAAGAGTACCTTGTCCTGTTGATCTTAAGATCACGTAGTAACCCCGACTTGGGGTTTATATTGATACTGAAAAAACGGTACAATCCTATCGGCGTTATATTGATAGACATCTGCCAGCAGTGAAGGTCGCGTGTAAAAAACATGGTAAAGCTCTGAAGCTTCAGGTTTTTTACATCGTAATATCCATTCGCACCCATCTTCCATTTTGGCGAAATATTGAAATCACCGGTAAAGTTGAAGCTTGAAGAAAATTCTGTTCGGTATCCTGAATAATCCGGTTTGGGCAACCTGGCAAACTGTAATGAGAACCCAACATTAAGGGACCAGGCCACATTAAAATCAGCAAAATCAGCCGGATTTCTTCTCATATAATCCAATTGCTGCATGAGTTGGTCCTGGCTTATATAATCGTTTTCATCGAGCTTCCTTGATTCGACTGCACCATCCTTCGGTTTACTTTGAAAGTTTGTACTTATGTTCAGACTACCGTTAGTTATAGAGCCCGGTGAAAATTTTCCACCTTCCCAGGCATAGACATTCTTCCTGAACCCTAATGAATCGTATACATACGGATCAAGGCTGGCATTTGCTGTTATATTCATTTTTTCAAACAATACACTCCTGGCATACAAACTAATGGTTGACAGTTTAAAGGAGTCTGCCAGAAAATTATATCCACCATTGAAACCGAAACCATCAAAAAGCCGGACTTTCCTAAATTTATCTTCCTCATTTTCGCTTGAGTCATTGCCGGATTTCATTTTGAGTTCGATGTTATTATCAAGACCAAAACTTATTCCTCCATTTTTACCGGAAGCAAAGGGTCCGAAAATACTTCCATCAAATGTTGAGAACAATACCTCATTTCCGTTATTATCAACCTTTTCGCGATAATAATACGGTTCCATGAGGTCGGGCTTATAATTGATGCCGAATTGCGGCCTCATGACATGCCTTACGGCCTGGATCCTTGCGTCCTTATTTTTTGACAAAAAAGTTCCAAAAATGGCCGTACTAACGGATAGGCCTACACTAACTTCACGGGCAGCGTAAAAACCTTTCTTGATAGTGGTGTCGAGTTTACTTGTGGCATCATTCCATTTCCTGAAAAATTGCTGCGCATACCATCTTTCCCGGTATGAAATATTTGGCGCCACCTGGAATGGACCCAATGCAGGCAGGGATAACAGGATGGGGATATTGTGGTTGGCACCCCACTGCAGGGTATCGATAAGTTGCCCAAACTGAAATGTGGAATCATAAAAACTCACCTGGCTTTTGATGTTTCCGTTGTATCCAATACCAAGTTTTTCATACCATTTGCTTTCGCCCACAAACTCTTTTGGCTGAAAAGGATAAATGGTATTTACATTAAATCCGATATCCGGAAGGTTGAGGTTCACAAGCCTGGTCTGTGTGTTTTGGCTATGGTTCAAGTTAACGGAGAGTGAATAAGGTTTGCCCGCCCATGTTCTCTGGTAAGAAATGGAAGAGCTCAACTGGTTGGTGAAATTGATTGGTTGCTGGTAGTTTCCCTGCGTGCCCCCTGCATTTAATTGAGCGCCATTGGGAAGCAGACGAAGGTATTGGCTGCTGCCGGCCTGGACGTTTGCCGTAAATGTTACGCCCGGCCTTGCCTTACTGTCAAGGTTATGGTTCCAGGTGACAAAAAATGTTTTAGTGACAGAATAATCGGGATCACCTTTAAACGCAAACTTGGTGTTTTGGTAGCTCAGGGTAAGACCACCACTATAGCGGTACCGGACACGGTAGGTTGGTGCAAAATTAAAACGGAAGGTGCCGTAAGAATAAAGGTCCGACCATATCTTGGCATCCAGGTAGTCATTGAAGACTTTGTAGTAGCCCAGGCCTTCCAACCCTATACCAAAGTCCTGCGTGAAAGT
This sequence comes from Sphingobacteriales bacterium, assembly GCA_031372815.1. Lineage (GTDB taxonomy): Bacteria > Bacteroidota > Bacteroidia > Chitinophagales > Chitinophagaceae > Pollutibacter. The sequence goes on along the minus strand of JANMMA010000207.1, from coordinate 20,363 downwards.
TAACTGTGGCGGCAGGATGCCTGAGTGACGTCCGGTCGATAATGGAAATATTCCAAACGGCAGGTAGATTGGAATGGGTACGTCTTCAAATTCAGGATGCACAGGTCCTGTAACCACCACTTTCTGGTTAACAAATTTTGCCTTTTTGAACCGGAATGCAAAGTGAGGTGTATCCAGGTTACAAGTGGTGAACCGACCCCGGTAGGCATAGAAAGTTTCCGCATCGATCTTTTTTACCTTCTGTGCAAAATTGTAAATTTCCTGCTGCTGAAAGAAAGAATTATGGGTAATGCCCTTCTGCGATTTAAAATTGAATTTGATGCTATCGCTCACAGTTGTCGTTTCGGCCTGGGTCAACTTCGCCATGCCAACTACCACACCGGCTGAATCTTTGGTCATTCTTGCAGTGACCATCTGGGATGCCTGATCGAAGGCAATCTCCGGGGCATTCAGGGTGATCTCTGTATACTTCACCTCACTCCTGCCATAGAGGAATATTTTCTTGGTAGCCACCTCCAGTACCATGGAATCTTCGGCTTTATAATTAACAGGGGCTGATAAAGAATCTGCAGACAGAGGAATGTCCAGCGTATCTGTTTTCGTGATCATTGAATCCCTCCTAAAACGCAATGTATCTTTACCAGTGGCAGGGACAGTGTCTAGTGAGGATGTTAAAAAATGGCGAAATGCGACTTCCGATATATCTGAAGAATAACTTTGGAGCGTTACCATAGTCAAACAGATCAGCAGAGAAAGCAGTCTCAAATAGTAAATTCGGCTAACTTTGCTTCTTTTATTCATCATAGCAGTCGGAACAAAAATAGCCATAAATGTGGTAACAAATTGTGAAGATGAACATCGTACTAAACCTTAAACCCAGAATTCCGCTATGCGTCATGTTCCATATATCGTTACCGTTATCCTGCTGACTGCTATCATTATTCCATATTCCGGCATTTCACAAACCAGGAACAACGGATCAAAAATCAAAACCATTATTGTTGACGCAGGCCACGGCGGTACGGACGTTGGCGCCAGGGGAAGGTACTCAACAGAGGCACAGATTACCCTCGAAATATCCCTCAAACTTGAAGAAGAACTAAAAGCTTTGCTTCCGCAGACCAATATCGTTATGACCCGGCGGACGGATATTTTTCATAATGTTCGGGAGAAAGCCAATATCGCCAATACCCAGGGTGGCGACCTTTTCGTTTGTATTCACGTCAATGCAGCACCACCCATAAGACATAAAGAATTTTCTCACTACAAGACAGTAACATACTACACGGGAAAGGGAAAAAAACGCAAAAAGCACACCCGTAAAGATCCTGTATACCGTACATGGACCACACCAAATCCTCGCAGCGGCACATCCACCTATGTATTTGCCGCTGACCGCAGTGATGAAAAAGCCAGTGGAATTTTGGATGATGAACGATTCGAGTCGGCATCAGAAGTGGCCGACGTACCGGATCCTTCAAGTCCGGAAGCCCTCATTAAATCCCGGTTATGGTCGCAGAAGTTTTTCAAAGGCAGCGTTCGGTTAGCTTCCATCATAGAAAACGAGTTCACTGAAATAGGCCGGAACAGTCTTGGGGTATTACAGCGTAATGAAAAAGGCATTTGGGTATTACAGGCCACAAACATGCCTGCCGTGCTTGTTGAAACGGGATTTATTACCAACCAGGAAGAAGAGGATTACCTCAATAGCGATGCCGGGCAAAAAGAAATGGTGAAGGCTATAGCTAAAGCAGTAGTGAAGTACAAAGCGTTGATAGATGCCCCAAGATCAGTCACTTCAGACAGTTCAACATCGTCAAAGGATAAGAGGCCCGGCCCTACTCCGTCAAAACCAGGTAGACCGACAGATAAGCCTGTTGCAGTTTTGCCATCCACAGTCAAAAAAGCATTATAAAATAGCCAAATCCCGGGGCAGGAATTTTATATATTCGTCCGGGCATTACGTTCCCGCCCTTTATATTAAATTGAAGTCATGAAACTAACAAATGAAACGAAGATTGGTGCTCTTGCTGCGATATCTATAGCCTTGTTAATCCTTGGTTTCAATTTCCTGAAAGGAAGAAACCTCTTTCAGAAAAAAGATGTCATTTACGCTGTATTCAAAAAAGTTGACGCTCTTAACACTTCCGATGCCGTTAAGATAAACGGCCTGCAGGTAGGTACCGTTGCACAGATCACTGAGACCGATCCTAACCTTACAGGAGTTGTGGTTACTATCAATATTACCCGGGACGTTAACATTCCAACAAATTCTTTCGCGGTGATCAGTTCCAATCCACTTGGGTCATCGGCCATAAACATCAATAAAGGAACGGGGACAGAATTCATTCAGGAAGGAGATACCATTTCCACCAGAATTACGGCAGGGATTTTTGATGACGTCAAAGGCACGCTTAACCCTGCCCTCGACCAGGTTAAAGGAACATTACAATCGCTCGATTCCGTGATTGAAGTGATGGGCGGAATTTTTGACCCGAAGACAAAGGGTAATATGCAGGAAATCATTTCCAATCTTAAAACCACAACTGCTCAGCTTAACACCCTGCTTGCTTCTAAGGGTGCCGTAGCAACATCCATGAATAATTTAAGTGCGGTTACGGGTAACCTTAAAAATAATAATGATACGATCAATAAGATATTGAGGAATGTGGAGAAGTTTAGTTACAATATGAGCACACTGAATCTCAATCCTACTTTAACAAAAATTCAGTCTACTGCCGAGCAACTGAACAGTACCTTAGCAAAGATTAATTCAAACCAGGGCAGCCTTGGATTGTTGATGAATGATAAAAAACTATATACTAACCTGAATGCATCAGCGAACAGCCTGAATATTTTGTTGCAGGACTTCAGGCTGCATCCAAAACGATATGTCAACATCTCGGTGTTTGGCAAAAAAGATAAGTCAGGACCTCTTATGGCACCGCTGGAAGATTCAACCTCGAAACCACCTACTAGCCCCAGCCAATAATGAAGCGTAGTGCAATATTTTTTTTACTGTTTTTTACTTTCTGCTGCACTATAGCCTATGCACAGGTTCCGACGGTTACGCAGCCACAGGATACCGGCAAAATTATCCGGCTAATCCGTGCAGACACTTATCGCAGGGTTAAAAAAGACAGCCTTACCGAATTGAATATGCTTATCGGTCACGTATTGTTGCAGCAGGGTAAGACGCTGTTCAGTTGCGACAGTTGTGTTCAAAATACCAACACAAACCAAATCGAGGCTTTTGGGAATGTGCATATCAATGATGCCGACAGCGTGCACACCTACTCCCAATACCTCAAATATTTAGGTAATTCCCGGATGGCCTACCTGCAGAAAAAAGTAAGACTTACCGATGGAAAGGGAACGCTCACTACCGAAGAACTTGAATATGACATGAACGCCAGAATCGGCAATTACAAAAACGGTGGAAAAGTCGTTAACGGTTCCACCGTACTTACCAGTAAAGAAGGATATTATTATGCCGAAACACGGGAAGCTTATTTTATGCAGAATGTCAAATTGGTTGATCCCGAATACACCATGGCAACTGACACATTGTTGTATAACATTAATGGAAACATGGCCACTTTCATTTCTGCCACCACCATCAACGACGGCAGGTCAACCATAAAAACACGCTCCGGTTTCTATGACATGAAGAACGGAACGGCCAGTTTTGGAGAAAGGCCGATAATAGAAGACAGCACCCAGCAGATCATTGCAGACAATATCGTGTATGATAAAAAGACCGGACAGGGACAGGCAGATGGCAGCGTAATTTATCGTGATACGGCACAGGGTGTTACCATTTTAGCTGGGCAGACAAAATTTAATAATAACGACAAACAAGTCCTTGCAACCCTTAAGCCGGTAATGATTATTAAGCAGGATAAAGATTCTATTTATGTGGCAGCCGACACATTATTCTCTTCGGTTACGGCTTGGCGTGACCTCCCGGTAAAGGCCGACAGCAGCCTTAAAGACAGTGTTGGAAAAAAGGACATAGCGCAATCCAAAAAAATGGCCGATAGTACCCTTAAAGACAGTTCCACCTTACAGCAGAATGCGCTCGCCATAAACCCCACAGATAGTTCAACTACGATCGATACGCTGAAAAACATCACCCGAACAGACCTGGCGGGCACCGACAGTATTAGGTTTTTCCGGGCTTATCACCACGTCAGGATTTTTTCTGATTCGCTGCAGGGAGTATGCGACAGTTTATATTATTCATCACTTGACTCCACTTTTAAAATGTTTAAGGACCCGGTAGTATGGTCCAACGAAAACCAGATGGTAGGCGACACCATTTACCTGTACACTAAAAATAAAAAGCCAGACCATTTGTATGTGTTTGAAAATAGTTTCGCAATCAGTAGAACAAAGGAGAATTTCTTTAACCAGATCAAAGGCAATAGGATCAATGGAAATTTTATCAATGGAGAAATAGACTTTATGCGCGCCAAGGGCAATGCAGAAAGTGTTTATTTCCTTCAGGACAGCGACAGCGCATATATAGGTATGAATTATGCCAGGGCAGATGCAATTAGTATGTACTTTGGAAAGGAAGGATTAAAACGAGTGAGCTGGGTGAATGGAGTGGAAGGAACTACTTTCCCGATGAACCAGATCCCGGAAGAAAAAAAACTGCTTCGCAACTTCAAATGGCTGGATGAGAGAAGACCAAAAACCTGGCTTGAACTTTTTCAATGATTTGTTCTTTACAGTGTAGATCACACGATCCCGGAAAGCCTTTCGAAATTACTGCTCCCACTTATTGTTAAAGAAATATCCTTTAGTAAAAAATTAACCAGCATGAAGTAAGCTGCTGTGCTAATTTTCGTTTTCTTCCCATAAAAATCACATGAAAAAATACATAGCCATTCCCGTGATCTTTTTTATGTTAACGGGATTAACAACCAACGCACAGAATTATAAAATGGGACTGGGAATAAGATTGAGCAGTGCTCCGGCAACGGTTAATAATTCCGTTACTTTCAAATATTTCCTCACAGAAAATCATGCACTGGAAGGATTGTTAAGTTTTGATCCGGCTACCGTTGGCGTGTTGTATGAATTTCATCGCCCGCTTGGTGCACCCGGGTTTCAATGGTTTTTTGGTGGCGGAGGATACGTTGCTTTTGCTGGCGATAACGTTGTTGGAGCAATGGGTGTGGTTGGACTGGATTATAAGTTCGAGACCATTCCGCTGAATCTTTCGCTGGACTGGAAGCCAGAACTAAATCTTGTAAAAGATATCGGATTCGAAGCAGCCACCATCGGTTTAAGCATAAGGTTTGCCTTCAAATAAAATGGTATAAGGCTATCGCCAATACACGATCCTTACACGACATTCTTCGTTTAGTGTATACCGTTAGCCCCCAGGTAGCGCTCTGCATCGAGGGCGGCCATGCAGCCGCTTCCTGCAGCAGTTACTGCCTGGCGATAAATTTTATCTTGTACATCACCCGAAGCAAACACACCTTCAATATTCGTTTTTGTTGTACCTGGAATGGTTTTGATATATCCCGCTTCATCCATGTCAAGCCATCCCTTGAAAATATCAGCATTAGGCTGATGACCAATGGCTACAAAAAATCCGCTCACCGGAATATTCTCCGTACTACCGGTAACAATGTTTTTTATCCTTACCGCTTCAACCTTGGTTTCTCCTAATACCTCATCCGTTTCAGAATTCCAGTACATCTTTATATTGGGGGTGTTCAGGACACGATCCTGCATTACTTTGGAAGCGCGCATCTCATTTCGTCTTACAATCATATGTACGGTAGTACAAAGCTTACTCAGGTACAATGCTTCTTCTGCTGCAGTATCCCCGGCACCAACAATGGCCACTTCTTTGTTCCTAAAGAAGAATCCGTCACAAACTGCACAGGCACTAACGCCATAGCCATTTAAACGCTGTTCGCTTTCCAGACCGAGCCATTTTGCAGAGGCACCGGTGGCTATTATGACCGCATCAGCCTGAATTTGTTTTTCTTCGTCGATCCACACCGTAAACGGACGAGATGAAAAGTCAACCTTGGTTGCCAGTCCAAACCGTATATCTGCACCCATTCTGGAAGCCTGCTTTTCAAAATGCACCATCATATCTGGTCCCTGGACTCCTTCCGGATAACCAGGATAGTTTTCCACTTCGGTGGTAATGGTAAGTTGTCCGCCAGGTTGGATACCCTGGTATAAAACTGGTTTAAGATTTGCCCTGGCTGCGTATATAGCGGCAGTGTAACCAGCCGGACCGGAACCAACGATGAGACAATGAACCTTTTCTATATCGTTATTAACCATTTTTATTATTGATGATAAATTAAGTTTACAAAATTACTATTAAAGCGATTAACAGAAGTGCGTTTAGTCACACCCTTTAGATCTGTGGATAAATCAACGCGGAATGATGATGGTCCTATATTGAGCTGCATATCCCCCAAAATATCCTAATGCTCCATTAGAGATATTTCCGGTTACGATAGTGGGGCTTGAAAAAGGGTTACCAACGCCTTGAAAGTTGAATTCAAAAGTGCGCCAGAAATCAAATGTGTTACGATCGATATTACAAAGTCTCAGGGTAGCTATATCCCCTTTGTTGAAATATATGTCTTCGTCTTTGTTGTCCTCATTTTTATTGAGTCCGCGGTCTACCTGGATCGTGTACGTTTTGCCATCGATCACCTGGTCATCAAAAACAGAATTATAGCCTGGGTAAAAAGGATCATTATTCGCTTTGGTAAAGTAACGGATGTAATCGCCATAGCCAGGTTTATCGGTTGCCCTGATAACCATTCTTGCCAGGGTGGTGTCATCAAAACCTTTAACTGGTTCCGACCATAATGAATCGATCCGTCGTGTAATATCAGGAATAGTGGTTTTGGCGGTATAGGTAACCCCTTCTGAAATGATGCTGAGGTCATAAGTTGTTTTCAGTTGTCCCAACAGGTAATTTGCCGGATCATTGATAACAGTGGTATAATAGTAGAACAGGTAGCCATTACCCAGCAGGCTTGAATCTTCGCGAAGGGTGAAAGTTTTTACACCGTTTGAAATGGTCACTTTCGCATTGTGAACAAACGAGTTCTTCAACATTTCGGGCGATAATTCTCCAAAATAGTCAAGGCTTGAGGAAAGTACAATATATGGAGGACGGTCGTTTTCTATATTGCCATCTACTACAAGCCGGGGACTTGATTCATCAAGTTTTATGTCGATGTCCTTCTCACAGGAAACCAAAGCGCAAAAAAGAAGGAACGTTGCTATTTTCTGATGCATAGGAATATAACAATTGGCAAAGCTACAGGTTCAGTCAAAAAAAACCCCGATCCTGAAGATCGGGGCAGATTTTTTCGAATGGATTAGCCCAGGTAAGCTTTGAGGGCATTACTATAACGGGCTTTCTGTAAACGTTTAATTGCCCTTTCTTTGATCTGGCGGATACGCTCTTTAGTAAGGTCGTACTTTTGCCCAATCTGTTCGATGGTTACACCGTTTTCCCCATCGAGGCCAAAATAAGCATTGACAATTTCCGCTTCCCGGGGACTCAGGGATTTTAATACCCTGCGGATCTCCGCGCGAAGAGAATCTTTCATAACATGGTCATCCGTATCATCGCCACCTTCAAGAAGGTCACCCATGGCAACGTCTTCTGCCTCATGCACTGGTGCGTCAAGGGAAGTGTGTCTTGTGTTACTCTGGAAAATGTTGTTGATCTCGGTTTCGCTCATTTCGAGCAACTCAGCCAACTCTTCGGTTGAAGGTTCACGCTCATGCTCTTGTTCAAAAGCCATGTACGCTTTGTTAGCCTTGTTATAGGTGCCAATTTTGTTTTGAGGCAGGCGGACTAATCTGCCCTGCTCTGCCAACGCTTGCAGGATGGACTGGCGAATCCACCAAACGGCGTATGAAATGAACTTAAAACCCTTGGTTTCATCGAAACGCTGGGCTGCTTTGATCAATCCGAGGTTTCCCTCGTTGATTAAATCGCTAAGTGACAATCCCTGATGCTGGTACTGCTTAGCTACAGATACCACGAACCTTAGGTTCGCCTGCACCAGTTTGTTCAATGCCTTCTGGTCGTTCATCTTGATCCGTTGCGCCAGAATGGTCTCCTCTTCAGGAGTGATCATTGAAATTTTAGAGATCTCCTGCAGATACTTTTCAACCGCTTGTGAATCGCGGTTGGTGATCTGTGTTGCTATCTTTAATTGCCTCATACTAGGGAATGCTTAAACCGTGATAAAACGTTTTACCTCTATTAGACGGGAACTGCATAGATTATGTTCCAACTAAAACGTTATACTTAATATAAATTTAAGGAAACCGTCTGTGCAGTCTGCAAATTTAAACGACAGAATCTGTTTTTCATAGTGCCTGAGGAAAAAAGGTTGAAAACAGTTGATTAAATGTCGATTCCAGTTATGACAAATTTTATGGCTATTTGTTCACGAACGGCACTGTTCAACTAATTTAGCACTCATGATCGCAGATTTCAGGTCCGACACGGTTACCCGTCCAACCGCACCCATGCTGGATTTCATGATGAAATCGCCTGTTGGTGACGACGTTTTTGGAGAAGACCCTACGGTGAACCGTTTGGAAGCAATGGCAGCAAAAATGTTCGGAATGGAGGCGGCAGTATTTTGTCCGAGCGGTACCATGACCAACCAGATTGCCATAAAATGTCACACTCAACCCGGTGATGAAGTCATTTGCGACAAAAATTCCCATATCTACCAGTATGAAGGAGGCGGTATTGCTTTCAATTCCGGTGCTTCTGTAAAACTGCTTGACGGAGATCGTGGCAGAATTACCGCCGAAATGGTCAGGGAATCTATTCAGCCCGATGACGTTCACAAGCCCGTCAGCAGGATGGTTGGACTGGAAAACACCAGTAATCGTGGCGGGGGAAGCTGTTATGACCTTGATGAGGTTCAACTGATCAGAGAAGTCTGCAATGAATACGGCCTTGCCCTGCACCTCGACGGCGCTCGTCTTTTCAATGCCATAGTAGCCCGCAAAGAAGACCCGAAAGACTATGGAAGGCTTTTTCACAGCATCTCTATCTGCCTGAGCAAGGGACTGGGCACCCCTATTGGAAGCCTGCTAGTGGGTTCATCGGCTTATGTCAAAAAAGCCCGCAGGGTCAGGAAGGTTTTCGGAGGAGGGATGAGACAGGCAGGATACCTGGCAGGCGCCGGCATTTATGCCCTCGAAAATAATATTGACAGGCTTGAGGAAGATCATGTACACGCCCGGATGATTGAGAACGAATTGAAGAAAAAATCATTCGTACAGGATATCCTGCCTGTGGAAACCAACATTGTGATCGTCTCTTTTAAGCCCCCATATTCGCCACAGCAATTTATTGACGCAATGAAGAAAGAAGATATACTGATGTTCAGCACTTCGCCTACCCAGGTGAGGATGGTGACACACCTTGATATCAGCTACGAACTTATTTGCAAAACAATTGATGCTATTCAACATCTATAACCTGTTATCATTATGTTTCCAACGGTAAACCCAACCACCACCAAAGCATGGACAGACCTGAAAGCCCATTACCAGGACATGAAAAAAATCCACCTGCGGGAATTGTTCGAAAAGCAACCCGAAAGGTTTGAACAATTCAGTAATCGTTCCGGCGATATTTTATTTGATTATTCCAAGAATAACGTTAACGAACAAACGATTTCATTACTTTGTGAGCTTGCGAAAGAATGCGGGTTGCCCGATGCCATCGAAGCTATGTACCATGGTGAAAAGATCAACCGTACTGAGAAAAGATCCGTGCTACATATAGCATTGAGAAACTTCTCTGGTAAGGCAGTGATGTATGAAGGCCGGGATGTTATGCCAGACGTTAGTAAAGTATTGAAACAGATGAAGGATTGTTGCAACAGGATACATCGTGGTGAATGGAAAGGATATAGCGGCAGGAAAATAAAGTATATCGTTAATATAGGAATCGGTGGAAGTGATCTCGGCCCGGTAATGGTTACGGAAGCATTAAGGCCATACTGGATAGAAGGCATGCAGGTCTATTTTGTCAGTAATGTAGACGGAACCCATATTGTTGAAACGCTGAAAAAAGTGAATGCTGAAGAAACCCTTTTCCTGATTGCTTCCAAAACTTTTACGACGCAGGAAACCATGACCAATGCACACACGGCCCGAGACTGGTTCCTGGATGCAGCGAAGGATGAAAAACATATTGCCAGTCATTTTGTGGCATTATCGACAAATGAAAAAGAAGTATCAAAATTTGGTATCGATACGGCTAATATGTTTGAATTCTGGGACTGGGTAGGCGGAAGGTATAGCTTATGGAGTGCGATTGGCTTGTCTATTGCGCTAACCATCGGATATGACGCATTTGAATCTTTGCTAAAAGGTGCGTATGAAACTGACAAACACTTTCAGGAGACAGCTTATGAAGAAAACATTCCGGTGATCATGGCATTGATTGGGATTTGGTATGTAAACTTTTATGGCGCCTGTAGTGAAGTAATACTCCCCTATGATCAATACATGCATCGTTTCGCGGCATACTTCCAACAGGGAAATATGGAAAGCAATGGGAAATATGTTGACAGAAATGGTGAAAAAGTTGCTTATTCTACGGGACCTTTAATCTGGGGCGAACCCGGAACCAATGGGCAGCATGCTTTTTACCAGCTGCTCCACCAGGGTACATTGGTTATCCCTGCAGATTTTATAGCACCTTGCATTTCACATAACCCCATAGGTGATCACCATGTTAAGCTTTTGTCTAACTTTTTTGCCCAGACAGAAGCATTGATGAATGGCAAAACTGCCGATGAAGTATCTGCCGAACTAGATTCGTTATCGGCAGAAAAGCGCAGTGAATTGCTTCCCTTTAAAGTTTTTGAAGGCAACAGGCCAACCAACTCTTTCCTGGTAAAAAAGATCACTCCTTTCACCCTTGGTCAGCTCATCGCCATGTATGAACATAAAATATTTACGCAGGGTGTAATATGGAATATTTATAGTTTCGATCAATGGGGCGTTGAATTGGGAAAACAATTGGCGAATAAGATCTTACCTGAACTTGAAAATTCTTCCAGGGTCAGTAGTCATGATTCATCTACCAATGGATTGATCAATGCGTGGAAAGAAATGACGTAGTAGTTGCCCGATTATTTTTTAATAAACCTGAGCAATTCATGTGCACCGTTCTGAATGATGTCCAGGATGTAAATACCCGGCAACAGTTTTTCTGTTTCAGCTATGCTATACCGCTGTATTCTTGGTGGCAGGACTTTTTGAAGTATTTTTTTCCCGGTAAGGTCATAAATATTCAGCCCGGTTTCAGTGATATTTGATTTCACCTCCAACATCAAAGCACCACTGACGGGGTTACCAAGGATCTTTGAACTGCCTGTACTGATTTCAGGGCTAATGGATATTGTTTTAGAGTACTCCACAGTATTATCTGTATCAATGATTTTGATTCGGTAATAATATTGCTCCGGTCCGGCCCAAGCGTCCCGATAACTGTAGTTGTTTAAAGTAGTTTTTCCGGTAGCTTTTTGACGTCCTATATCTGCAAAGGAATTGTTATCCGGTGATCGTTGAATAATAAAATGATCTGTATTGGTCTCCGCGGTAGTTTCCCAGTTCAGCTTTACATCATTCTTGTCTCGTACCCCTGAAAAACCCAGGAGATTTAGCGGGAGTGTACCTGATGGTAAAAGGAATATGGGGAAATCTTCCGCCTGGCCATAACCTGAATTGGTGCAGCCGCTGCCGATGGCAGGCTCTCCGTACACGGTAGAAACGTTATCGATCAACCGCAATCTGAGTACGGTATTGATAACACCATTCGCCGGTACTGTAAACACACCTGTCGCAGTAAGTGAACTGCGGGCACCAGGCGCTGAGGTTTCTGAAAATGAAATGACCTGCTCGGTGGCATTGCTAAATACCCCATCATTATTAAAGTCGATCCATCCTTTCAACTGTTCAGCATTGACTGGAAGAAGGCCAACATCAATGGTATAGGTTGTTCCGCGCTGCAGTTGTATCAGTTCATGGCAGTCTGTGGTATGATCCACATACCCACCGTCAGCACTGGCGGTTCCGGAGGTCGAGTTTTTTGCTGCGAGGGAAAGCGAAAGAATTCCTGCAAAATTACCCGAGAGTCCGGTGGCTGATGTAACAGGTGTGCAGGTGGCATTTGTGGGTGAACTATAAGGCGTCAAGGGATACACAGGTGATAAAGTGAATGACCTTGTGAGCCCGATTCGTGCTGAAGAGGCAGCACCAGCGAGAAGCCTGGCTTTTTGTCCGGCAGTGAACAACGTCGCACAATTGGTATAGTTCATGATATTGTGCTCTGTGTTAATGCTGAATGGAGTAGACGTACAGGGATTGTTGCCGGTGCTGCATACAAAGCCAACAGGTTGGGTTATGGGGTCTGTGTCGCAAACCCTGTCTCCTTCATTAGCGCAATTGGCATTGGTCGGACAAGTACTGCCTGATGCCCCCTGGAACGGATGGTACAATGAAAAAGCATGGCCAATTTCGTGCGGAAGCGTTTTTCTTCCCGTTTTCATTTGGGTAGCCAGCATAATTGTCCCGTCCACGGTTGCAGGAGCACCCGGGAAATAAGCGTATCCGGCTACAAAGCTGCCTGAGGTGCCGTCTTTGCTATCGATTTTATTCACTACCCAGATATTGTAATATCTGCTGGGGTCCCACCTGATCAGGTTTTTGACGTCCAGGTCAGCTGCTCCAACGGCGCCGCTGAGTCTTACCCCGTCTGCGGTATAGCCCGACAAGCCAGATCCGTCAACACGATTTATTCCGTTGGTTGTATTACATGATGGATCACGAACCGCCAGCGCAAATTGAATTTCAATGTCCCCCACCCCTTCAATACCGGGATAAGAGCCATTGTAGACCTGGTTTAGGTAAGTTATTGCACCCTGGATATCAGCATCTGTAGGATTATAGGTAGTTCCAATGGCACCGCCTGTATGCACTACATGAACCACCACGGGAATGGTATACTGGACGGCCGTGGGCTGATCAGGCTGTATTCCTTGCTGGTTTCGGAGGTAATTACTGATCCATGCATCTTGTTCTTCGGTCTGCCTGCGATAACTCGGGTTTTCTTTTAACTGTTTTTGATGGATAATATCAAAACCGCATTTATCCTGCGCATGGATCAATGAACCCAGGAACAGCATTATAGCCAGGAGGATATTGGAACGTGAAATCACTTCACCATAACGATGTAATCAACCCTTCATTATGGTAAAGGCATAAAAAATCCCGCCATTTGGCGGGATTCCTTTATGTGGTTGATTACCATTTGTCTACTTCTTCGGTAGATTCTGCTGTGGGCGGGATTACTTCCTGCTCTTCTTCCGCCGGTGCAGGCGCTTCAACCCTGACCGTTATTATTTCCGGGGCAATGGGGCGCACGTCATGGCTTTCTGTGGAACCATTGTTGTGTTCGTATTCTCCTTCCCCATCGTTCTCATGGTTAAAAGCATCAAAATCAAAGTCGGGCATCAGGTCTGTCTTCACATAATCAACGGCTTCGCCTAAAGCCTTGATAAATTTGTTGAAGTCTTCTTTGTACAAAAAGATTTTGTGCCTGTCATAGCCGTCATCGTTGAAACGTTTGCGACTTTCGGTAATGGTCAGGTAATAATCGTTTCCCCTGGTTGTTCTGACATCAAAAAAATAGGTTCTGCGTTTCCCTGCACGTATACGTTTGCTATACACGCTTTCCATTCTTTTGTCATTGTTTTCGTACGCCACAGTAGTTGAGTTTTGTTTAGAATTGAAACTGATCAAAGTTGACCTTCCAAAGATAAAAATGTTTTTGAATTGTCAAAATTTCGTTAAGATTTTTTAAACATGGGTAAATTAAGCAGGTGAAGGGCTTTTAGGCTTCTTCGTCAACTTCGGTTGACTGTTGGCGTCGGTATAGTTCTGCGTAGTATCCGTTCAATGATAATAATTCATCATGTGTTCCTTTTTCTACGATGGTACCATGGTCCAGCACCACGACCTGGTCAAATTCAAGGAGGCTGAATATTCTGTGCGTTATGATAATTGCCGTTTTTTGTTCGAGGATTTCACTAAGGTTGCTCAGCACCTGCTTTTCTGTTTTAGCGTCTACGGCACTCAGGCAGTCGTCGAAAATGAGGATGCTGCTATCTTTGATCAGCGCCCTGGCTATGGATAGGCGTTGTTTCTGTCCGCCGCTCAGCGTAACGCCCCTTTCGCCTACCAGGGTTTCATACTGTTGCGGGAACTGCTTTATCTCCTCATCCACACTTGCCCGTCGGGCTGCCGTTTCCAATGCTTTACGCTCTATCCTTTCCAACCCAAAACTTATGTTGTTGGCTATCGAGTCACTAAACAGGAATACATCCTGGGGAATATATCCTATTCGCCTGCGAAGAGACTGCAGATCAAATTGCCGGATGTCTTTACCATCAATCAATATATTTCCCTGCTGCGGATCGAACATGCGCAGCAACAACTGTGCAATGGTTGTTTTACCGCTGCCTGTTCTGCCGATCAGTGCGATCTTCTGTCCTTTTTTTATATCCAGTGATAGGTGGTTCAATGCCTTAATACCGGTATGGCTGTACGTAAAATGTACATTGCTGATATGGATATTTCCTTCTATTACTCCTTTGTAAGCGTTGGGTGGATTTTGTATATCTGGAACAGTATGCAAAAATTCGTTTAGGCGTTTCTGTGAGGCAGAGGCACGCTGAATCATACTGGCAACCCATCCCAGTGCGCTTACCGGAAACGTAAGCATATTGATGTAGACGACAAATTCTGCAATGGTTCCGGAAGTGATCCTGTGTTGCATTTGATAAATACCCCCAATAAAAATGGTGAGCAAAGTACTGATGCCGATGAGCAGGCCAATGGATGGAAAGTATATGGCTTCTACTTTGGCAAGGTTCACTGCGCTTTTCCGGTACGATTCGCTGTTATTTCTGAAAAATTTAAACATAGAATCTTCCTGTACGAAAGATTTAATGACCCTTATGCCAGAATATGACTCCTGGGCATTGGTAGTGAGGTCCGACAACTGCGCCTGGATCTGTTCACTTCTTCGATTGATAATCGTGTTCACATAGTATATGGCAATGGCCAGTAAAGGAAGCGGAGCCAGGACATACAGCGTCAGTTCCCAGTTTTTGTTGAACATGTAAAACAGGCTAAAGCTGATCAGCGCTACGAGGTTAATGAGGTACATCAGTGCAGGACCGGTATACATCCTAACCCTGCTTACATCTTCTGACATTCGGCTCATCAGGTCACCGGTAGAATGTGTTTTGTAAAATTGCGCGTCCAGTTGTTCATAATGCCGATAAATATCATTTTTCTGGTCGAACTCAATGTGCCTGCTCATCACAATGATGGTCTGGCGCATCAGGAACATAAAAAATCCCCTTAATAATGCTAATGCGAGCAGCAATAATCCGGCATACAGGATGAGTTGCGTAAACGATACGTTATAAATGTTCATTTTAGCAATGATCCAGTGCACCAAAGGATCATAAGATGCCTTATCAGGTGTTGTATTAGGCGGAAGGTTACTGATTTCCTTTAGCCTGTCGTCAACTTTATCTACCACATAGCCCGTAACCTGCGGCGCCAATATGCCGAAATAGTTAGAAATAATGATAAACAGAATTCCCAGGAGAAATCGCCACCTGTATCTCCAAAAATATTTATTGAGGGATCGTAGTGTTTTCAAAATTGATGGTAAAAGTAAAAACTTATCCTTACATAGCGTTTAGTCACTGGTAGTGGAATAGTTTGTTGGTTTAATTTTTAACAGATGATCCAGTAATATTCGTTTAATAAATGCCGGGTTGCTGAAGATTATCGAATGTCCTTTTCCATTCATCGTTACAAGTTTTACGTTGAGCGCGTTTACCAGTTTATTGCGGGCATACAGGGCATTGTCATAGTACACTAATTGGTCACGATTGCCATGGATGATCAGCACTGCGGAGCGTATGGCTGCCCAGTGGTTAAGTGTCTGAAGTTGACTGGTGTGTCCCAGTTTTTCAACTGATGACATAACAAATGTGGGTGGGAAAAGGTATTTTATCAACGGGGCAGTCATTGGATACGACACCCAGTAGGTTTTTTCACTTCCTGGTTTTATGGATGCTGATAATAATACAAGCTGGCTTATCCTGTCGGGGTTGTTCATGCAAAGCTGAACGGCAACCGGACCGCCGTAGGAACTTCCTACTAAAATCGCTTTATTATGACCGGTTAAAGAGTCTACCAACACCTGAAGAATATCCACCTGACGCTGAAGGCTTGTTTCCACTTTTCCGAAACCAGAATATCCATACCCGGGCCTGTCTATGGCAATAACCTGGTATCTCTTCAAAAACAACGAGTCTGTGTAAACCGTTCGCCATGCAGAGAGGGATGATGGAGAACCATGCAGGCAGATGAGTTTTGGCAAAGAGTCGTAGCCAACTTTAATATATCGGATATCCTGTCCAAATATAGTATCATGAATAATAGCGGATGGATAGCTGACGGTTGCAAGGGTCTCACTGACTTCCTTATCAGACATCCGCAATTCAAGCATCTTGCAATTACGAAATGCCAAAATCATCAACATGATCAGGACAGGGAACACATATCTTTTTCGCAAATACATTGCGGTAAAATTAGTACCAATCCACGTTGCAGCTGATGCCACCTCATAAATACCACGATAAAATATTATTAAATGGAAACTTTTTTTTGAAAACTCCCTTCAGCGTGTATTTTTGCCGCGGAGAGATGGCAGAGCGGTCGAATGCGGCGGTCTTGAAAACCGTTGAGGTGCAAGCCTCCGGGGGTTCGAATCCCTCTCTCTCCGCCAAATCAAAACGCCCCGAAAGGGGCATTTTTTATTTCCGGACGACCCATCATCGACAATTATAGTAACCGGACCTCCACCAACTGAGTAAAATACCTACTCTTAAGGCGCAGTATGTGACATTCTACCTGCTGATATACGAAGGCAGTGCCCTGGCACCCGCATTGAGGTGGTTTACAATTAGTGATAAATTTAAACTAAAAACCATGCATCCCTTTTTAAAAGCGTCAATCGCATTTGCCATTTTGATAATCAGCTTCAGCAGTTGTGGCAACCGTCTACTGATCAAACAACAAACTCCGCAGATACAACAGAAATCAGGCGAGACAACGTATCTGGCATGCAAAGCGCAAATGCAGCACATGACACAGCTGCCGGTATGAGCCACATGAATATGGCAAGCGGCATGATGGCCCCTATGCAATCTACCATGCATAAAATGAAGTCAATGAGTATGACAGGCGACTTTGATAGAGACTTGTTATGGTGGTTTAGCCATTCCTAAAAATTCTCGTTAGCCCTCCAAAACGTTAAGCCTTTTTTACGATACCAAAACAGCTTACGGTTCCATATTGCCTTGATTGTCAATGTTGACCAGTAGCTCTGCTATACCCTGCAAAGACAAAATATAGTCCATCTTTACAACAGCAATTGCCGAAGCCGGCATGTATGATGATTCCGCCGTGTCAGGGTCCTGAGCAATAACTAACCCTCCGCTTTCCTTTATATGCTTCATGCCTTTGGTTCCATCGCTATTCGAACCTGTAAGTATAATCCCTATTAACTTATTTTTATAAGCATCGGCAGCCGATTCAAATAGGACATCAATAGAAGGTCTTGCATAATTTACTCGTTCATCGATTGTAAACGAGAATGTTTTATCTTCCTCAATGAGTAAGTGATAATTTGGAGACGAAACATATACATTTCCCTGCTCGATTTGTTCTTTTTCCTCAGCTTCCTTAATAAAAATTTTTGCTTTTTTATTTATACTTTTTATCCATTGGTTATCTGAATGTGGCCCGATATGCTGTAATATAATTATTGGAATACTAAAATCCTTTGGTAATAGAGAAAACAAAATATTTAATGCATTCATCCCTCCTGAAGAAACTCCCATTACAATTGCTTCATAACACATCTTAGTACTTCTTTTTAAAAATTCTGTTCCCCCTGTCGACCTCTATGTATTTACTACTAAGATCCGTAAACCGCAAGCTTTCCTTAGCACCTAAAGACAAAATACCACCGTTCATCAAGCTGTCATAAAAAAGTTGGTGTACTTCATTTTGTAAGTTTTTATTAAAATAAATGAGCACGTTTCTACACATTATCAAATTTACTTCAGCAAAAACACTGTCTGTTACCAAATTATGGTTAGCCCAAACAATATTTTTTTTCAATGATTGGTTCATAATAGCATTACTATCATCAGAAGAATAATACTCGGAAAAAGAGTTCTTGCCTCCAGACAGTTGATAATTAGCAGTGTATTCTTTGATCAGGACGTTAGAAAAAATGCCTTCTTTCGCGTAGTTTACCACTTGCTGATTAAAATCTGTTGCATATATTGTGGTTCGATCGTACAAACCTTCTTCTTGCAAAAGTATCGCCATAGAGTAAACTTCTTCTCCGGTGGAACAGCCAGCGTGCCATATTTTTATAAATGGATATGTTTTTAAAATCGGTATAACATTCTCTCGTAAAGACTCATAAAAACGCGGATCACGAAACATTTCAGTAACTGTTATAGAAAGATCATGAAGAAATTTGGAAACAAAAACCTCATCATTCAGCATTTTAATTTGCATCTCGGAAATATCCTTCATTCCCGCTAACATCATTCTATTTCTTACCCTACGTTTAATATGGGCTAGCGAATATTGCCTGAAATCGTATCCATATTCTCGATAAATAGATTCCAATAACCCATAAATCTTTTCCCCATCCTTTCCTTCATTGGCTTCCTCCATTTTAATGTCAAGATTATATTTTGTTTTTATTTCGTCTGACATGGCATCCCGTATTTAAAATGTAACAAACCCAATTAGTTTTCGGCCAATACAGCCTCGTTCTCCGGAAAATAAATATCGAATGTTACCCCTTTATTCAATTCACCGGTGGCTTTAATGAAGCCATTATGATTTTCCACTATCTTTTTTACAATAGCTAAACAATTCCCGTGCCAACGTATACATCTTTACTGTGTAGTTTTTTGAATACTTCAAAAATCTGCTCACTGTATTTGGGTTCAAATCCAATCCCCTTGTCTTTAATGGAAACATGATAATAATTAATTTTCGGGGAAAGCTTTTCGTTAATTAATTTGTTGCCTTTTTCAATTCGGCATTCTATTTGAATAATCGGCGGATCGTCTACTTTTGAAAACTTAAGCGCGTTGCTGATTAAATTGTATAATAGTTGCCTGAATTGAAAAACAATAACATTCACAGAACACATCTCTGAAATTTCTATGGTTGCGTGTTTTGCTTTAAAGATATCTTTAAGGTCTTCTTTTACTTCATTAATGATTAAGCTAAGATCTATTTTCTCGAATTTGCGTTCGGTTGTCTTAACCTTAGAAAATGCGAGCAGATCTTCTATAAGTTGTTGCATCCTTTCTGCGGCCAATTGTATTCGCCGTAAATTATTCTTCACGTTTTCTGAAAGATTTTCCTCTTCTACTGTCATGAAAATAAATGTTTGTATTTTCCGCAGTGGTTCCTGAAGATCATGACTTGAAATATAATTAAATGCCAGAAGTTCCTGGTTGGCAATTTCCAACTCGGCAGATTGTTTTTCCTTCTCTGCGTTCTGTGAGATAAGCTCCTTATTGGCAATAATTAATTCTGCGGCTATTTTTTCCTTTTCAATATTTTGCTGAGCAAGCCCCTTGTTAGTGGCTGTCACAAAATCATTGAGTATGATCATCTGCTCCTTTTGTTCAAGCAACTCCTGGCTTTTCCTATACAAATCAACAAAAACGGCAACTTTAGCTCTCAATATTTCTGCTGAAAGCGGCTTTATCATAAAATCAACAGCACCGGCTTTATAACCTTTAAATATATGTGCTGATGTATCCATACTTGCAGTTAAAAAAATTATAGGAACGTGCTTAACAGCTTCTACCCTGCGAATCTCTTCTACAGTTTCAAATCCATCCATCATGGGCATTTGCACGTCCATCAATATGATTGCAAAATCACTTTCCTTTTGCAGAATTTTCAACGCCTCGACACCTGAATCCGCCTTTACGCATAAATAATCCATATTGGCTAGTATCACTTTTAATGCATGTAAGTTCGCGGGTCTATCATCAACCAATAAAATTTTAACTTGATTATATTTTTTCACATTCTAAATATTTACACTTACAAAGTTTTACCTCTCGTTTAATTGCTTAACCACACTCGCATTAAGGAGAGCAATCGGTCTATATCAA
>JANMMA010000171.1:0-29438 GCA_031372815.1 Sphingobacteriales bacterium | reverse complement strand
GACCACGGCTTTAACTTGGGAATAGGCTTCACCACCGGGAATTTTTGCTTTAAGCCAGGTTGGCTTCCCCGGCGAAGTCAATGTGGCTGAAGTGGATTTGCCTGGAATGAGGGTAGGTTGGTTCTGGAAAGTCATCCTGTAAAGATATTACTTTTATAGTCCACTTCCTTTGGTTGTGCCTTCCTTGGAGGCAACTTCCCAGCGAAGCTCACATCCCCTGGAAAGGTTCGGTACCGTGACGAACAAAATCGTGACCCCTCTTTTAGGTTTTTCGGTCTGGAGCAAATTCTACATAGTCTTTTCCGCGGCTGTATGCCTGTGTAATTGGATTGTACAGGTGGCTGTACAGAATTTTTTCTGCCAGCGTCAAAGGGTGGCCCACCAGCGTCCTTGCCGCTTTCACTTTTTCAGGCAGCGCTGCATAAAGATTTTTTATTAAGTCTAAATCGAAAACCATGTGATGATATTTTACGTTATACTAGGAATAAGGTCATCTTAGAGGTAGGTACGAAATTAACGAAATTGACATCCGCTGCCAAGAGCATCATAAATATAGCAGGAATGATTAAATTTGTACTATGAGAGATTTTCGTCAATTTATTGAAAGCCGTGTTTTTGGCGTTTGTACCTGGATGGGCGAAAAAATGGGTGTACCCAGTACTACCATCAGAAAGTACTTTATATACGTGTCCTGTTTAACTATGGGATCACCGGTAATCATCTACCTTTTCATGGCTTTCTGGATCAACCTTAAGGCGTATATATTGAATGCTAAACGCAATCCGCTTCGCTATCTCTGAGTTTTTTGAGTATTTTACGACATGATCGTATTTCAAACAGATCATCCGGACTTTCATATTTCGCTAAAAAAATTTGCTTCCGCGCTAGGGACGTCATTAAGCCACGACACCCTTCACCTCCCGCAACATTACGGTAACGGATACCTGCGTGCTTTGCGTATGCCAAACGGACTTAGTGTCTGTATTATCGATGTAGCCGCGGAAACGGCTATGGAACTTCATCGAAGCGCCGTAGAACCTTATTTTTTTGTACTTAGCTTCGACGAGATTTACATCAAAAAAACTGCCGTTCATATCATTGGAAATGAAAAAACAGAGCATTTTCCACCATTGTTTTCTGCTGCATTCCTGAACTCTACCATGTTTCACGATACTGCCATTCTCACCGAAGGCTGCACTGTATATTCCGTGAAAATAATCTTCGACGGCAAATGGATGCAAAGATACCTGGGCATTGACGGAGAAGATAAATTGGTCAAAAGATATCTTGCCCTAAGGACAAAAAAGCTTCTGCTTGAACCACTGGATGGGACGTATAGAAATCATATGGATGAACTCATCTCCGCAGATATCAATAACCCGGTTTACTTTGCCATTATTGAAAATCGGGTAATGTTGTTGATAGAGCGTTTCTTCAGCCGTCTTTTAAAGCGTGCGGGCAAGTTGCCCCTGTATCGTATTGAGCAATCGGATATTTATAAAATGATGACTGTGGAGGCCGAATTGACAAGAGATTTTTCATCACCTGCCCCAACCATTGAGGCCCTTAGTGACAAGTTCGACATCAGTGTTTCTAAACTAAAAAGACAGTTCAGGCAGGTTTACGGTTCTTCGGTGTATGACTATTTTCAGCAGTTGAGGATGGAAAAAGCAAAAAAGTTACTGTTGACTGGCCATTATACGATCAAGGAGGTAGGGTATCAAATGGCCTACCATAACATTAGTAATTTTTCCAGGGCCTTCAAAAAAGCTTATCAATTTTTGCCCAGTGAATTGCAGAATTTTCGTAAAAAAACCGCTGTCCGCATCATTAGCGATGATTGAATAAATACCTAAAATTTTATAATCATATCATAATCAATACCATATATTGTTTGAGTTCAAATTTAATATTAGGCAGCTAGACCTGGCTCTTATCCAATTGGCAGAGGAATTAAAGACAACGGTAACAGACGGTGAATTGATCTTTCCCGGCGATCCGGCCACGGGTTACATTCGCCATTTTTTACTACCCAATGATCTGGACACTATAATCATTGATCTGTCCCTCACGGATGGCATGTGGATCAACAGGCAGAAAACTGACCTGGAATATTATGTATTTATATGTGAAGAAATAATAAGTGATCACACCTATGCAAAAATTGATGGTGTAAAGCCAGAACCTTCAACAGGTCTGGCGGCCAATGTTTACCTGGTAAGTTTTTTATCTGACCTTCGACAGTATGCATCTGCCGGTTCAACAGTGCGTGGTATCAGGGTAATCTTAAGTCCCGAATGGCTTGCAAGTTACTTACACGTCAGCGAATTGGATGAAGTCCTACAGCGTTACCTGGCACTGAAGTCGAAAAGCGTACATGTAAGGGAAATGGATTATGAGACCCACAGACTTTTAGAGGAGCTATTAAGGCCACCGGTAGAAGGGCCACTTAGGAATGCCTACCTTGAAAACCGGATCATGATGATTCTTGAAATCTTCTTTTCGTGGTTGAGCCAACAGATGTCCGTATTGAGTATGACTGTTAAAATGACGAAGGATGATATTGCCAGGATCATTCAGGTGGAAAAAGCACTTTTATCGGACCTTTCCAGGGCACCGTCAATTACTGACCTGTCTAAATTAATCGCAGTCAGTGCATCCAAGCTAAAAAAACAATTTCGCGATATGTATGGGCTTCCCCCGTATGAATATTTTCAGCAGCAAAGGATGCAAAAAGCGAAAGAGATGTTGATGGTGGATCAACTTACCGTAAAGCAAGTCGGCAACTCACTTGGTTACTCCAACCTTAGCAATTTTACCCTTGCATTTCGTAAAGTTTTTAATGAAAATCCAGGAGAAATGAAGAAGAAATCAATAAAATGAACTTAATCAGGCCTGAATATGTTATTAAGATAACTGTATCGGCTCATTATTAAAAAGTTAGCACAGTATTTGTACAATAATAGCAACCTTTGAAATGGCTATTAGTACAATAGTATCGATGAATATTTCAGCAGGAGTTAAGCTACCCCTTGACAATCACCTTTCCCCCCTGTAGATAAGATTTTGTTAGTATCCAATGTCTTTTTTATGCCGTGGGCGCAACCGGCGTAACCCGTTTTTATGTTCGTTGTTCTATGAATGCCTTGGGGTCGATTACCTCATCCTTATGTACTTGTTAAAAATAAATAGGTCCGTTCGCGGACCTTTTTTTATGTCCATCCCTGAGCCTCTAAACGGCGGGAAAAGGACTCCTTTAAGGTTAAAAGACTGATAAATGTAAAAATGGTAGGCTTTTTGGATAGGCCATATAAAATGTAGACATTATGAAGAACTTAACCGTACTATTCGTCTTCTTATCCACGGTGTTTGTTATAAGTGGATGTAGTAAGAACGACAAGCCTGCTTCCGGAAATGCCCGCATACAGATTTTCCTTACAGATGACCCGGCAAACTATAATGCAGTTAACATCAATGTGCAGGATATCCAGATCAATTCTACTGATGGCGGCGACCAATGGCAAAGCCTGGCAAATGTTAACCGTGGGATGTATAACCTCCTCGATCTGGTGAATGATAAAGACACTGTTCTGGCTGATGCCACCATTCCCTCTGGCAGGATCCACCAGATCCGCCTGGTTCTTGGTGACGGAAATACCATCGTTGAAAATGGAGTAACCTATCCTTTGACTACGCCAAGTGCGCAGCAAAGCGGACTTAAATTAAATATCCAGCAGGATGTCACCGAAGGGGTAATTTATAAACTCACCATGGATTTTGACGCAAGTAAATCTGTCGTTAAAACGGGTAATGGAAAATACATCCTCAAGCCCGTTATCAGGACCGTGCTTGAATCGATCGGCGGAAGCATAAAAGGTGTTGTAACACCATTTTATTTTTCTTCCCAGGTTCTTGCCATCCAGGGTTCGGATACTGTTGCTACAACGTACATTGGTAATAATGGCGGATACCTTATTAAGGGCCTGTCGCCAGGGAGTTATAATGTACACGTTATTCCGGAAGACCCCAGTTTCATGAAAGGATTGAAAAGCGGAGTGATCGTGAACACCGGTAGTGTGACTTTGGTGGATACGGTAAAACTGGTCAAATAAGATTATACGACAGCCTGCCTGATCCTGACAAGGTCAGTAAGCAGATTTTCCAGCATGTCGAGCCTTAACATATTGGCACCATCGCTTAATGCTTTTGAAGGGTTCGGATGGGTTTCAATGAATAATCCGTCTGCACCAGTCGCAATAGCGGCTTTGGCGATGGTTCCAATAAGTTGAGGATTTCCTCCTGTTACACCGGACGACTGATTGGGTTGTTGCAGGGAATGTGTACAATCCATTACCACGGGGACGCCGTGCGCTTTCATCCAGGGGATATTTCGATAATCGACTACAAGGTCCTGGTAGCCAAATGTTGTTCCTCTTTCTGTAAGGATAACTTTATTATTGCCGGCTTTATTAATTTTCTCCACGGCAAATTTCATTGCCTCACCGCTTACAAACTGGCCTTTTTTCACGTTTACAATTTTGCCCGTTTTTGCTGCCGCAACCAGGAGGTCAGTTTGCCTGCATAGGAAGGCAGGTATCTGCAGCATATCCAGGTATTTCGCCGCCATTTCCGTTTCATCATGTGCATGCACGTCGCTGGTAACGGGGAGGCCTAACCGATCGCCGCATTTTTTTAACATTTCGAGGGCTTTTTCATCGCCCAGCCCGGTAAAGGACGCCGCACTCGTACGGTTTGCTTTGCGGTAAGATGCTTTTAAGATATAAGGTATACCCAACCGTTGGCAGATCGCACTAACTTTTGTACCGATTTCCATCACCATTTCTTCACTTTCTACTACACAGGGGCCTGCAATCAGGAAGAAACTTTTTTCGTGGTATTGCTGTCCTTTAAAAAGGTCTGTTATAAAAGCATCCATAAGCATACAAATCTGGCGCAAATATCTGCTTTAAAAATGGTTTTGGTGTATTTTCGGCCCTCAGGGTTAACCGATACAATAACAAAACAACTATGGTAAAAGACAGGATACTGGTTATTGGTGCATGTGGTCAGATCGGTGTTGAGCTTACACTGGCGCTTCGGAAAATATACGGCGGAGTTAACGTTGTTGCTTCCGACCTAAGGGAGGAAAATGACTTGCTCAAAGGCACCGGTCCATATGTAAGCCTCGACGTGATGAATAAAGAAATGCTGCACGTTCAGGTGATCCGACAAAATATTACACAGATCTACCTGCTTGCAGCGATACTGTCCGCAACAGGAGAAAAAAATCCACCATTGGCCTGGAGTCTTAACATGACCAGTTTGCTTAACGTGTTGGACATTGCCAAGGAAGAAAAACTTCACCGGGTGTACTGGCCCAGTAGTATTGCAGTTTTCGGACCCACATCACCAAAGATCCTTTGTCCGCAGAAAACCGTCATCGAACCATCAACGGTATACGGTATTAGTAAGTTCGCCGGCGAGTTCTGGTGTAACTATTTTCACCAGCGGTATGGGGTGGATGTGAGGAGCCTTCGTTACCCCGGACTGATCAGTTATAAATCTGCGCCGGGCGGGGGTACTACGGATTATGCTGTGGAAATATTCCATGAAGCGATAGAAGAAAAAAAATACACCTGCTTCCTTTCGGAAAACACCTATCTGCCAATGATGTATATGCCCGATGCCATCCGTGCCACCATAGAACTAATGGAAGCACCGGCAGCAAATATCAGGGTCCGTACGTCATATAATATCAGCGGCATGAGTTTTTCACCCAAAGAAATAGCTGCCTGTATTAAGCAACATATTCCTGATTTTCAGATGGACTATAAACCCGATTACCGACAGGCTATTGCCGACAGTTGGCCCCAAAGTATAGACGATACCGTAGCCCAACAGGAATGGAAATGGAAACCTGAATATGACCTGCCTAAAATGACTGCAGATATGTTGTATAATGTGGGTAATGCGATAGTGCGGTAATGCGGTAATGTAGTTTCGGTTGACCTGATCACTTTACCAATTTCAGTTGTTGTTACTATTCTATACTGCTCAAATTTGATCTTTATGCTTAAACAGGGTTTTCTTAGATATGTTATTCCGACTGTAGTCATCTTTATGTTTTACAGCAGTGCCTATTCGCAACCTGTCCCTTATAGGGTGGAGTTGTTGCGGGAAGATGGAAATACGATCGTATTTAATTTCACCAGCAGTTCAGTAAATGGAAAACAGCAGTGGGTGATCCGAAACGCAGGCGAAAGGATCAGGGTGGATTCTATTGTGCAAAAAGGCGATTCACTATTGGTGGAAATGCCACTGTTTGATTCACGTATGCGCGTACACGTTAGTAAAGATAAAGCCATGACCGGGACCTGGACACGTGCCATTACTTCCGGTATGGCAACTATGCCCGTTACTGCTACGCCGGGCATCAACTATAGGTTTCCCCCACTGAAAGGAAAGGCGTTAAAAAATATCAGTGGACGTTATGCCGTTGAATTTACCCGTCCCGATGGTACAAAAAGAAAATCTGTCGCAGAGTTTAAGCAGAAAGACAATAACCTTACAGGTACATTTTTGAACCCCTCGGGCGATTATCGTTTCCTGGAAGGTATTGTTACCGGCGACTCAGTTTTACTCTCGTGTTTCGATGGTGCCCACGCCTATTTTTTTGGTGCCACTATTAGGTCAGATGGTTCGCTAACCAACGGCGTATTTCACTCACTGGTGAGGTCAACCGAACGGTGGACAGCGAAGAAAGACGCAGCTGCCAGGCTTGACGAAGCAGGTGCCAAAGTATACATGAAAGACGGTGAAGAGCGGTTAAATTTTTCTTTTCCGGACCTTGATTCAAACACGGTGTCCATTAATGATCCCCGGTTCAAAGGTAAAGTAGTGGTAGTGCAGCTCATGGGTTCGTGGTGCCCTAATTGTATGGACGAAACAGCATTCCTGAGCGACTATTACAAAAAAAACAAAGCAAGGGGTTTTGAGGTGGTGGGGCTGGCGTATGAATACACTACTGATTTTCATAAATCGGAAAAACCACTCAGGAAATTTCAACAACGGTTCAAGGTTGAATACCCGATGCTGATCACTGGTGTTACTACCATCGATTCTCTAAAAACAGAAAAAACACTTCCTCAGATCACAAGTATCAAAGGATTTCCCACAACCATTTATATTGGAAGGGACGGAACAGTAAAGAAAATAGCGTCAGGTTTCAACGGACCTGGAACCGGGAAATATCACGAGGTGTTCAAAAAAGAATTCGAAGCAACGATGGATACTATGCTAAAAGAATGATTAGCCATCCCCCAATGCTATCAAGCGTTTTCCGTGTTCTTAATCAAGGAATCAAAGCCACAATTTTTTCCAGAAATAGCTGGTCGGTTTCATCATAATGGCCCGGGTGTTCACTATCCGCATCAAGTACGCCCCATACTTTACCGTCTTTGATCAGGGGAACAACAATCTCTGATTTTGACAGGCTGCTACAGGCAATATGTCCTGGAAATTTTTCAACATCAGGTACGATCAGGGTTTGTGATGTAGCCCATGAAGTTCCGCATACGCCTCGTCCTATACGAATCCTCGTACAGGCAACCGGTCCCTGGAATGGTCCGAGTACAAGCTCCTCTTCCCTGACTAAATAAAAACCTATCCACCACCAGTTGAATTGTTCCTTCAATGCGGCGGCAATATTGGCGAGGTTGGCAATAAGGTCGGTCTCACCTTCCAGTAACCCAATGATCTGGGGTATCAGGGACTCATACTGCAGCGCTTTATTGCCTTCAATAATTGCAAGATCTTCAGCCATGATGTAAAAATATGAAATCCGGAAACAACAGGCTTCTATAGATAGCTTAACAGATGTAAAAAAGAAGTAATTTCCTCTTTAAACCATCCGCTGCTATGTCTTTTCCAAAACCCCAGTTATCGTTCTGGCAGATCATTAATATGAATGTTGGATTTTTTGGTATCCAATACAGTTTTGGATTACAGCAAACAGCCATCAATCCGCTCTACACATTTCTTCACGCTAAGCCGGAAGAACTTCCCCTGCTAAACCTTGCGGGCCCGATGACCGGACTGCTCATACAGCCTATCATTGGGGCACTGAGCGACAAAACATGGAGTCCAAGATGGGGCAGGCGTAAGCCCTATTTTTTAGTAGGGGCCGTCTTGTGCAGTCTGGCATTGTTTTTATTTCCATTCAGCAAGGCATTATGGATGGCCGTTGGATTGCTTTGGATACTGGATGCTGGTAACAATACGGCCATGGAGCCATACCGCGCATTTATCGCTGACAAATTACCGGTACAACAACGTGCGCTCGGATTTCTTACACAAAGTTTTTTTACGGGCCTGGGTATCACACTGGCGAACCTTTCATTGTTCTTTTTTCAAAAAATTATTACCGGGACAACCATGACGGACGATGGGCAAACAGGCATTCCATACTGGGTGTTTGGGTCGTTTTTTGTGGGAGCCATCTGTTCTATTGGTTCAGTATTATGGTCTACTTCTAAAACACCTGAAATTCCACCAACACCTGCTGAACTTGCAGCATTAAGGGCACATCCCGGAGGTGTATTGGAACCGTTTAAAGAAATCTTTTCTGCCATAAAGGACATGCCCGCCATGCTCTGGCAATTGGCGTTGGTTTATTTCTTCCAGTGGTACGCCATGTTCTGCTACTGGCAATTCATTTCACATAGCATTGCTAAATCGGTATGGAAAACAAGTTCAGAAGCAAACCCTCAATTATACCAGGAAGCAGTGGGGTGGACAGGACTGGTCAATGGCTTCTATAATATCGTCACCTTCCTTTCTGCATTTGCACTGGTGGGACTAGCCAGGAGGTTCAGCGCAAAATATGTTCACGTTACCTGTCTCATATTGGCGGCTATTTCCTTGTTCATTATTCCCACTATAGAAAATAAATATTTCCTTTTTGCACCTATGATAGGTTTTGGTATTGCCTGGGCAAGCATGATGGGAGTACCCTATATCATGGTCGTGAACAGCATACCTAAAGAGCGGTATGGAGTATACATGGGAATTGTAAATATGATGATCGTGATCCCCATGATTTTGCAAACAATAAGTTTTGGATATGTGTATGAGCACGCGCTGGGAAAGAATCCCAATAATGTTATGACCTTTGCCGGCATATTGTTGTTTCTTGCTGCGCTGGCAACACTGAGAATTAAGCAAACAAGTATAGCCGAAGATCTGGTTTTGCCCGCTGGTGGGGGACATTAAACGTTTTAAATTATTTTATGAAAATTCTTTGTATAGGGGAGGCGCTGATCGATATGATCTGCACAGATAAAGGCAGGGCACTTTCTGACGGTGAGAATTTCCTGAAAAAACCAGGCGGTGCACCAACAAACGTTGCAGCAGCGATTGCCGCGCTTGGAGGATCTGTGTCACTGGTGGCAAAAGTGGGTACTGATCCGTTTGGGAAACATTTGGTGCAGGTCATGAAATCCTTTGGTGTTTCCACAGAGTGGATGCTTATGGATTCCGGGTACTTCACCACATTTGCTTTTGTTTCACTGATGGAAAATGGGGAACGTGATTTTTACTTCAACCGTGGTGCCGATGGAGAGCTGAACGCAACAGAAATTGAGGCCATAAATCTGGATGAATATTCAATAATACATTTCGGATCCGCAACAGCTTTTCTTCCTGGCCCATTGCAACATGCCTATACCAGTCTCTTGAAAAAAGCAGTTGAGAAAAAAATACTGATCAGTTTTGATCCTAATTATCGGAATTTATTATTTAAGGACGATCAGCCATCTTTCATTGAGCAGTCGTGGCATTTTCTCAAAGCATGCCATTTTATGAAATTGAGTGATGAGGAGGCCATGCTTATAACGGGGAGGGCTACCCTAGTCGAAGCTGCACAGGAGCTACTTCAAAAAACAAGCGCAGTGTTTGCCATAACCCTGGGCAAAGAGGGTACCATGCTTGGGCATAATCAGGAAACTTGTATTGTACCGAGTATAAAAGTAGCTCCCGTAGATACCACAGGCGCGGGTGATGCATTCGTAGGAGCCGTATTGTACCAGCTACGCAATAAATTGTTCAGGGAAATAAACCAGATGACCCGGGATGAATGGCAGCATATCGTGAGCAATGCAAATAAAGCAGGAGCCAGGACATGTGAGTACCTTGGCGCGATGGAGGCTTTTAAGCATTTAAATAACCAGATCTTTAATTAAAAGCTCCGCAGTGTATAATTACCAACTTTATCTGCAGATTAAAAAGGGCCTGACAACCTGCGGCGTAGAACTTGAAAAAGATGAGCTGTTCTATACAAGGTTTATCGCCAATGCTTCCGCCATACACGAACTGTTTATGGAGTTATATGGTCACCGCCAGGATCGTGAGTTAATGTTTGAAAAAGTAGTTCATACCATTGCGAACGCAAACATCGGCCGGCCACTAATGATGAAAGAAAAAGATGAGGAAAAGGATACTCAGGGACATTGGTACCTGAGTAATAAGATCACTGGTATGAGCCTTTATGTAGACAGGTTTTGTGGAGATCTGGAAGGATTAAAAACCAAACTTGCTTACTTAAAAAAGCTGGGTGTGAACTTTCTGCACCTCATGCCCGTATTCGAAAGTCCTGCTGGTGAAAGTGATGGAGGCTATGCCATATCTGATTTTCGTAAAGTGGAACAGCGGTTTGGAAGCCTGGAAAAATTGAAGGAGTTGCAGGAAAAGATGAATCAGGAAGATATGTTCCTCATGATTGATATTGTGCTGAACCACACTTCGCATCATCATGCATGGGCAGAAAAAGCGAAGGCTGGCGACAAAGTTTACCAGGATTATTTTTATATGTATGATGACAGGGTCATTCCTGATCAGTTCGATGAGTCGATGCCGGACATTTTCCCTGAAAGTTCTCCTGGCAACTTTACTTACAGTGAGGAATGCAATAAGTGGGTGATGTCCGTCTTTCATCAATATCAGTGGGATCTCAACTATACGAATCCGTCAGTTTTTGTGGAAATGCTCGATACCATTTTCTTCTATGCAAACCTCGGTGTCGATATACTTCGTATAGACGCTCCGGCTTTTATTTGGAAAGAAAAAGGAACCACTTGTCAGAACCTGCCCAAAGCGCACACTATTTTAAAGCTGATTAAGCAGTGCGTGCAGGTTGGTGCCCCCGGTATGGCATTACTTGGTGAGGCGATAGTGGCACCTGCTGCCATCATGAAGTATTTCGGGACAGGACCTTTCACCGCAAGGGAATGCGATTTTGCATATAATGCCACACATATGGCGCTACAGTGGGATGCACTGGCCACCGGAACAACGAAAGTAATGCTGGCGGCCCAGCATGAACTGTTGCAAAAACCCTATGGCACTTCATGGATCACGTATACCCGTTGCCATGATGATATAGGACTGGGGTATGACGATTACATGATAGAGCAAGGCGGGTATAACCCATATGAACACCGGAAATTTCTGAAAGATTTTTATTCCGGTAACCACATTTTATCTCCTTCCAGGGGCGCGTTATTTTCCGTTAACCCGAAGACGCAGGATGCCAGGATAAGTGGTACGCTTGCCTCGCTTTGTGGCCTTGAAAAAGCCATAGAAGAAAATGATGACGATGGTATTGATACTTCCATTAGAAAAATCATTCTCATGCAGGCGCATAGTTTTTTTCTGGGCGGAATACCCATGATCTTTTATGGTGATGAGGCGGGGTACACAAATGATTACAGTTATTTGCAGGATGAGGGAAAAAGTTATGATAACCGCTGGATGCACAGGCCTGTGATAAATTGGAAGAAAAACGAATTAATTGATGAAGAGGGCACCATCGAGCACAGGATATTTTCAGCTACTCAAAAACTTATTTCTATTAGGCAGAAGGTTGCAGCTATAGCGGACCATAAGAATCTTGTATGGCTTCCGCCACATAATACTCATGTTACCGGGTACCTTAGAACCTACGAAGCGCAAAAAATATTCTGTGTATTTAATTTTAGCAGTGCGCCTGCTTATCTGACCTGGTATGCTTTCAAACCTTATGGAACTGCACCGGATACCTTATTCGATCATTGGAGGGGGAAGAAAATGAAAGTAGGTAAGGATCATGAATATCTGGTGATCGAACCCTATTCTTTCTATATACTGGAGCAGAAATAATAAAAGGTCAACGTCCAGACAGTGCTTACATCGTTCCGCGTATCAGTTAGGATTTTATCAGCAGGTCTGCGACTGTTTTCTTTTCAAGGATCTTCAGGTTTGCATCTCTCACATCGATCATGATGTCATGAAGTCCGCAATGTTTTTCGTCGCAGTTCTTACATCTTTCGTAAAAATAAAGGCTCACACATGGAAGCATGGCAATAGGTCCGTGAATCAGCCTGATAATTCTTGCGAGGGGAATTTTGCCTGGCGGTCTATTGAGAAAATAACCGCCGCCTTTACCTTTTTTGCTCTCCAGAATGCCGTCCTTTTTCAGCTCCAGTAAAATATTTTCGAGGAACTTTAAAGGTATTTTTTTCTCTTCAGAAATTTCCGAGATAAGTACCGGCCCATCATTTTTGTGTTCAGCGAGGTACATGAGGGCCTGAAGTGCATATTGGGTTTTCTTATTGAGCATATATTCGTCGTAATCGAACCTAATGTAATTATTTTTCAGAAGGCAAGGACATCTTTCATAGAATAGACACCTTTTTTTTGTTTCAAAAATTCGGCAGCCATTATTGCACCCAGGGCAAAACCATTTCGGTTATGCGCTGTATGAATGATTTCGATATCATCCACTTCACTATGGTATACTATTTTATGTGTCCCTGGAGCTGGATCGATCCGTTCGCTGATGATAGAAAGTTGCCCGGGGTGCGACGATTGCTGATTGACCCACGCGGTTTTGCGCCGCAATGATTCCATGATCTGTTCAGCTAGTGTAATGGCTGTACCACTGGGCGCATCTTTTTTCTGTGTATGATGGGTTTCCGTCATCGTCACATCATAGTCAGGTTGTTTGTTCATCAGGTTTGCCAATAATCTATTGACTTCGAAAAAAATGTTGACGCCAATGCTGAAATTACTGGCATATAAAAAGCTTCCCTGTTTTTTTTCGCAATATTCCTTTGCCTTGTCATACTGTTCAAGCCAGCCGGTGGAACCGCATACTACTGGAACTTCCGCCTCCAGGCATTTCATGACATTTTCATACGCACTGTGTGGACCCGTAAACTCAATCACCACGTCTGACCTTTTCAGGTTTTCAACTGTAAAGTCATTGATGTTGTTAAGGTCGATGGTAAGGTTCACCATATGCCCGCGCTGTATTGCTATCTCCTCGATAATCTTACCCATTTTGCCGTACCCGATGAGTCCTATGTTCATGTTTATTACGTTACATTAATAAGCTGGCCGGATTGTTTTGGGCCTGTAATCCCTGAGCATAAAAACCATGCTCACACCATTAGACCGGCCGGGAGAAATGTATGGGGATATCTTCAGGCTAAGGTCGTCATTTATATTAAAAGATTTGAGGTGGCCGTCGACCGCCGCATCTACAATCTGCAATCCCCATATGGCAAGGAAAGCCAATATGGAAAAATCCATTCCCTGTCTGAATGAATTCCGGTATTGCTGCAGCGAATTCGTTGAAAGGGGCTGCAGTTGGGGATCAATACCATCTGTAGGCAATGGAGGTGTAACGGTTACGGTATCGTTATGATAACGTATCGTATAGGCCTCACGCGTTTTTTGATACCATTCGCGATTATACCTGTACGTTAGTACCGGGATGGTTAGTGCGCCATACACGATTGGCATCTTCCAGTATTTCTTGTTATAGGCCTGTCCCCAGCCTGGTACGATAGCTGACCGCAGCGCTGCTTTTCCTGCTTCTCCTCTTTTCTTTTTTGTAGTGTCTGATGGGGCTATTTGTTTGTTTGCTTTTGCGGTGTCTGCTATATTTGGTTTTTTCTTGTTTACAGTGTCTGAATTCTTTTTGGCAACCGGAGAGCCATTTTTGATTGTTTTTTGAACTCCCGTATCCATCTTCGGTGGGAAACTATCAGATGTATTGTATACAGGACGATCCTGGCCAACAGTTTTCACTGCAGTGAGTATCGACAAAAAAATTATCAAACTTATGCTGAAACAGGATTTCAAAGGCATTAGTTAACCGTAATGTTCATCTTATCCAGAAGCGAATTAAGTTCCTCGATAGAATAATATTCAAAGGTGATCTGACCATGGCCTTTTTTGTTATGCTGCATCTTGACCCTGGTACTGAAATGAGAAGCTAAATTATCTTCAATTTTGCGGAAGGCGCCCGGAAGGTCAGGTTTTACGGCTTTTTTAACAGGCACGTCACGTTTATACAATGTCCTCACAAGGTTTTCTGTCTGCCTTACGGAAAGACCGTCATCGATGATTTTGTGAAAAACATACAGCTGTTTGTCTACAGAATCCACATTGATCAGTGCCCTCGCATGGCCCATAGTTAAACTGCCATTACGCACCGCCACTACAATACCGGGAGGCAGTTTAAGCAACCTCATGTAATTTGTAACGGTCGACCTTTCTTTTCCCATTCTTTCCGCTACTTGTTCCTGGGTGAGGTCACATTCTTCCATCAGCCTTCTATAGCTGAGGCCTATTTCAATAGCGTTAAGATCCTGCCTTTGGAGGTTTTCAAGGAGTGCAAGTTCCAGCAGTTCCTGGTCATTTACCTCACGGATGTAAACAGGCAACTCGGTGAGCCCAGCTAATTTTGACGCACGAAGCCTTCGCTCACCTGCGATCAAACGGTAACGCCCATTCGCAGTTTTGGCAACCGTCAGGGGTTGAATGATGCCATGGGTTTTGATAGAAGCAGCAAGCTCCTGGAGCGCTATTTCGTCAAAGTCCTGTCGGGGTTGTTTGGGGTTCACCTCAATCTGATCTACAGCAACAACATTGGAGGCCGTTGTTTTTTCCACCACATCCTGTTTCAACGCTCCTGAATTGGTTTTCAGGTCTGCGTCAATGCTTTGAAGCAATGAGCGTATGCCTTTGCCCAAAGCTTCTTTTTTATTCGGATTGCTCATTGTCTAAAGTTAACATTCTGTCTTCCTGCCGGATTCTTGTTTTGTTGTTCTTTTGAAGGATCTCCTTGGCGAGATTTAAGTAATTTATTGCACCCTTGCTTTCTGCATCGTAGAGAATGGCGGGTTTCCCAACGCTGGGGGCTTCGCTAAGTCGTGTATTTCTATGAATGATCGTGTCGAAGACAATTTCTTCAAAATGCCGCCTTACTTCACTCACTACCTGGTTGCATAGGCGAAGCCTTCCATCGTACATAGTCATTAAAATACCTTCAATGACAAGTTCGGGATTAAGTCTGCTCTGAACGATCTTGATGGTGTTTAATAATTTGCCCAGTCCTTCCAAAGCAAAGAATTCTGCCTGCACGGGAACTGCCACACTGTCGGCAGCCACCAGGGCATTCACGGTGATCAGACCAAGAGAAGGTGAACAATCTATCACCACAAAATCATAATCCTCTTTTACAACGGCAAGGATCTGTTTCAGTACGGTTTCGCGTTGGGGATAATTGATCATTTCTATCTCGGCACCAACCAGATCAATATGAGAAGGCAGCAGAAAAAGATGCGGAATATCTGTCTTTAAAACCACGTCCCGCGCGGGCACGTCGTTTACCATGCAGTCGTACAGGCTTTGTTGCACATTATGCAGGTCAAATCCAACACCCGTGGTACTGTTTGCCTGTGGATCTGCGTCCACCAAAAGGGTTTTATATTCCAGGACAGCAAAACTGGCTGCGAGGTTAATCGCAGTGGTCGTTTTCCCCACGCCGCCTTTCTGATTGGCAATCCCTATTATACGCCCCATGCAGTTTGTTTGATTTTTGTCAGAATGGCAAATTTAATCGATCGGCACCATTTTAGGGAACAATATATCAACAATGCCGTTATTAGAACATACTGAAAACATATGTATACCATCATTTCCGGAACGAACCGGCCCGGTAGCAATTCCCTAAAGATTGCTGAACAATACAAGAAGATCCTTGAGGCAAAGGGTATTGAAGCCCATGTAGTTAGCCTTGAGGGGCTGGACCTGAACAAAAAATCCCCACGGTTAACCGCAATGGAGCATGAGATGCTCATTCCAAGTTCAAAATTCATTTTTATCCTTCCTGAATACAATGGCAGTTTTCCAGGATCACTAAAGGTTTTGATCGATTTGTCGGACTATAAGAAGGTCTGGTGGGGAAAAAAAGCATTGCTAACAGGTATTTCCAGCGGCCGTGCAGGGAATTTAAGGGGAATGGACCACTTAACGGGTTCACTGAATTTTCTGAATGTCACCGTACACCCCAATAAATTGCCGATTTCAAGTATAGATAAACTCCTGAATGGTACTGGTGTGATCCTCGACCAGCCAACGGTAACAGCCATAGAAAACCAGGTTGATGCCTTCATTCATTTTTAGGCTTTATTTTTACTATTCAGATCATTATTTATGCGCAGATTGTTAGGGTCAGGAGTATTTATCATTGTTATGCTGCTGATCGACTGGTATGTTTTTCAAGCAGTCAAACTGGTTTCACAGCAGGCCTCTACAAAAGTTAAGCTCATCATATACGGGTTATACTGGAGTATTACCCTTGCCGCAGTGGTCATATTTCTATTTGGTTCTACGCTCAATATCGAAAACTGGCCAAAAACCTTACGCACTTACCTGTTTGCTACATTGATCGGACTATTTATCGGCAAATTCATCGCTGCAACGGTTTTTTTGGTGGATGACCTGAGACGTTTGCTACACTGGACCGGTGGAAAGTTGTATTACCAGTTTGTGCAGAACGAAGATTTTACATCAAGTACCATAACACGATCTACATTCATGAGCTGGCTTGGGCTTGGTTTAGGGTCCGCTTTATTTGGTACCCTGTTGTGGGGTTTCGGTAACAAATACAGATACCAGGTTAACAAACTGTCTTTGACTTTTGACGATCTGCCATCCGCTTTTAAAGGACTGAGGGTGCTGCATATTTCTGATATCCATTCGGGAAGCTTTACTGATCCTCAGCGTGTGGAAAAAGGAATCCAGAAAATGCTTGATACAAACCCTGATATTATTTTGTTTACGGGTGACCTGGTGAATGACAGGGCGGATGAAATGAACGAATATCAGCACATATTTGCCAGACTCAAAGCGCCATTAGGTGTGTATAGTACACTGGGAAATCATGATTACGGCGACTATCATCAATGGCCAAGTCCGGAAGCAAAAAAAGCCAACCTTCAAAGGCTGAAAGAGGTTCACCATGAAATGGGATGGCGTTTATTGATGAATGAGCACGTGGTTGTGGAGAAAGGCGGACAACAAATAGCGCTGATCGGCATAGAGAACTGGAGTGCCAAAGCCAACTTTCCGCGCTATGGAAAACTTCCTGAAGCATACCAGGGGACAGAAAAATATCCGTTCAAAATTCTCATGAGCCATGATCCCAGCCACTGGGATGCAGAGGTAAAAAAAGATTTCGGCGACATACACCTCATGCTCAGCGGCCATACGCATGGTATGCAATTTGGCCTGGAGATACCTGGGTTAAGGTGGAGCCCCGTACAATATGTATATAAGCAGTGGGCCGGACTGTATGAAGACGGGATCCAAAAACTTTATGTAAACCGCGGCTTCGGATTTATCGGCTACCCGGGAAGGGTTGGTATACTGCCGGAGATAACCCTCATTGAACTGGCCTGATATTCAGTCCAATAATCATCAAATAACGATTATCGAACCTGCCTGATAGTCAATCCAATAATCATTTCTGTTCTGCGTTTTAAACTACGGCCCGGATTTGTCGTCTAACTGCTGTTCTTTAAAACTGCTTTATTGAAAAAGATACTATTCACCCTGACCCTGCTATCTTCCCTGAACCTTGCTTCTCAAACAGTTGATAGTAGTCTGCAAGAACTGAATGATAGCATGCCCGTTACGGATACCCTTTCGAAAGAACGAATGGATTCCATCCTTAAAGACATGAAACTCCTCCTCGAATCACTCAGTGAACCGAAAAGTTTTTTTACATTCGAGACTTCTGTGGGTAACCGTAATTTTTCCCTTCACAATAATAGTTTTAATGCGCAACAGTTAACCACTAACAAGTTCACGCTGGTACCAGCTGCATCATATGTACATAAATCAGGTTTTGGTGCCAGTGCTGCCGCATATGTTACCTGGGAATCTTCACCACAGTTTTTCCAGTATGCTTTATCACCCTCTTATGATCACTTCGGCAAAAAACTGGGTTACGGAGTTTCATATACTTACTATATTACCAAAGACGATTTGGAATTTTATACTACGCCCATCAACCATGAAATCTATGCTTATATCAATACAAAAAAAGGATGGCTAAGACCCAGGCTTGCTGCAGGTTGGGCATCCGGAAATTATAGAGAGATCACCCGGTTCGATACAACCATACTCGGGATAAAACGAACTTTCATCGATACGAGCACGGTAGACCTGAATGGCATTACATTGATGGCTTCTGTAATGCATGAATTCAGTTGGGATAAAATATTTACGAAGCGCGATAATATTTCTGTTAGTCCGCAAATTTCCGTTGTTGCAGGAACGGAAAATTACCAGACTAACAGGCAGGGAAAATTAATTACACAAGCACTGGACAGAAGGTTCGTTCGCCGTTACAATATCAGCAATGAAGAGAGATCCGGTTTCGGACTTGATTCATTTGCTTTTTCTTTGAGCCTTACTTACTATAACGGTCCATTATATATCAGCCCCCAGTATTTTGTCAGTTACTTCACGGGTGATTCAGAAAAGAATATTTCCAATATCATCTCCCTCTCTGTTGGCATATTATTTTAAGGAATGCAGTGTATACCTATCAAGGCATTAACAATGCGTTTTGATAAATGGTGTATTAACAATTAATTGTATACCGGATCGTGGCAAATGAATTTACTAATGAGTTTTTTTGTAGTCGAATCCGAATAAATACTTCACTATGAAAAGTAAAATTTTAATGTTGTTTGCTGCATCGGTGATGACAGTAGCGTTTGCTTCGGCACAAGGTATCAAACTGGGGGTTAAAGTAGGTGCCACTACGTATAAGATAGATGGCATGTCGTTCTCCGACCAGTTCAAATGGGGATATCACGTTGGTGGTACAGCAGAGTTGATGTTCAGTAAAACTTTTGGTATACAGCCCGAAGTTTTGTTCAACCAGTCGAACACCCAAACCGGTTACAGTTTTGATACACTGTATCGTTCCATCAATCCCGGAACATTAAAAAGTGTGACGCTGAATTATATGTCGATCCCGGTGCTCCTCAGTTGGAAACCATCACCATTAATCACTTTTCAGGCCGGACCTCAGTTCAGTATT
The DNA here is from genome assembly GCA_031372815.1 of Sphingobacteriales bacterium. Classification (GTDB taxonomy): domain Bacteria; phylum Bacteroidota; class Bacteroidia; order Chitinophagales; family Chitinophagaceae; genus Pollutibacter. The sequence continues at coordinate 9,997 of JANMMA010000171.1, read as the reverse complement.
TTAATGTCGAAGGACAGAACCTTACTGAAAGACGGAGCAGAAGCATTTAAAAACGGAAATGTATCCATTCTGGGTGGCGTACAATTAAATATTCTTTCCTTCCGTATTTATGGTAGATATGGTGTTGGCCTTACCAACCTGAATAACATAGAAAACAATGGCGACAAATGGAAGAGTCGCGGTTTTCAGTTCGGCGCGGCGATGATGTTCTAATCGCGGTAAAATGGCATCTTTCTTGACCCATTAGGGCGAACTCCAAATTTAAACCCTGGATAGCCCTGATGGTGTCAGGATGTCTGTCCGCGATAATCGACAATGAAAAGAGAATTTTGGTCTTCTCCCGATGAGGAAATGGACTTCATGCCCATTATCCCACTTAATGAATCTGAAGGTGATAAGCTAGACGACACAAGCATTCCAGCCGAAATACCTATTTTGCCCCTGCGCAATACCGTACTATTTCCGGGTGTGGTGATACCCATCACTGTGGGCCGGGATAAATCTATACAGGCCGTAAGTGATGCCTATAAGACTGACAAATTGGTAGGTGTACTTGCTCAAAAAGACAGTTCAGTGGAAGATCCTCAGGTATCCGACCTGGTAAATGTTGGAACCGTTGCTAAGATCGTGAAACTGATCAAAATGCCGGATGGCGGAACAACTGTTATTATCCAGGGGCGAAGGCGGTTTAAACTGGCCAGTATTACTTCTGAAGATCCCTATTTTAAAGGTAGAATCGAATTGATTGAGGAAGTCAATATTACGGATGACCAGCATTTTGAAGCAACAGTCAGCTCATTAAAAGACTTAGCAGGGCAGATCATCCATCTATCGCCCAATATCCCTTCTGAAGCGGCGATCATTTTGAAGAATATTGAAAATGCATCTTTTCTCATTCATTTCATCAGCAGCAACCTGAATAGTGAAGTGCATGAGAAACAACAGCTACTCGAGACCGATGACCTAAAGGCCAGGTCAGAGAAACTTATGCACCTATTGCAAAGAGAATTACAGTTTGCAGAATTAAAAAATAAGGTAACTACAAAAACAAAAACAGAGCTCGATAAACAACAGCGCGATTACTTTTTACAGCAACAACTCAAAAGCATTAAGGAGGAACTCGGCGGTGATACCAACGATAGGGAACTGATGGATATGAAGCAGAAGGGCGAAGCTAAAAAATGGCCCGTTGCTGCAAAAGAACTTTTCCAGAAAGAAATTGAAAAGTTGGAGCGCATGCATCCCAGCACGCCGGACTATTCTATTGTTTATAACCATGTAGATCTATTGCTCGAACTTCCCTGGGGAGAATATACCGTCGATAATTATGACTTGAAACGGGCCAAAAAGGTGCTGGACGAAGATCATTATGGCATGAACCGCATCAAAGAACGAATCATTGAGTACCTGGCTGTACTCAAATTAAAGGGCGATATGAAGAGCCCGATCCTTTGTTTTGTGGGACCTCCCGGAATTGGCAAAACCTCACTGGGTAAAAGCATCGCTAATGCGATTGGCAGAAAATATGTGAGGTTAAGTTTGGGTGGATTGCATGATGAATCGGAAATACGCGGTCACCGCAAAACATATATTGGTGCCATGCCGGGACGTATTGTACAGTCGTTGCGAAAGATCAAGTCGGCCAACCCCGTAATGATCCTTGATGAAGTGGATAAAGTGGGAAAGGACATGCGCGGAGATCCTTCTTCGGCATTGCTGGAAGTGCTTGATCCGGAACAGAATAACAGTTTCTATGATAATTATTTGGAGCTTGAATTTGACCTGAGTAAAGTTTTGTTTATTGCCACTGCTAACGACTTACAGGGAATACAACCGGCATTACGTGACAGGATGGAAATCATCGACCTTAGTGGATACGCCACTAAAGAAAAACTTGAAATAGCAAAGAGGCACCTGATTCCAAAACAAAAAGAAGCACATGGCTTGAAAAACGTCAGTTTTCGGTTGAGCGACCCCGTTATTGAGGACATTATTGTGAATTATACGAGGGAAAGCGGTGTAAGGGAACTGGACCGGCAACTTGCTTCCGTGATGCGTTCGATGGCAAAAGAATATGCCATGAAAGGCAAAGTAAAATCTTCCCTGCGCATTTCAGACCTGCATAGAATACTCGGCAGGGCAAAATATTCCAATGAGATATATAAAACGGCTACCATTCCGGGTGTTGCTGTAGGATTGGCATGGACGTATACCGGCGGAGATATCCTGTTTATTGAGGCGTTAATGAGTGAAGGAAAAGGCGAACTTAAACTCACGGGGAACCTCGGGAATGTGATGAAGGAAAGTGCATCGACGGCGCTCACTTTTCTTCAGGCCAATGCGCGCAAATTCGACATAGATCCTGATCTGTTCGCAAAGAAAAATATCCATATACACGTTCCCGAAGGGGCCGTACCTAAGGATGGCCCAAGTGCAGGTATAACCATGCTGAGTGCACTGGCTTCAGCTATCAGTGGGAGAAAAATCAAGCCTTACCTGGGAATGACCGGGGAGATCACCCTTCGTGGACTGGTTTTGCCTGTGGGGGGAATTAAAGAGAAGGTTCTGGCCGCAAAACGTGCAGGCCTAAAGGAACTGATTCTTTGCTGGCAGAATGAAAAAGACGTTGATGAGATCAATCCGGAGTTTATTAAAGGGATAAAATTTCACTATGTGAAAACCATGCAGCAGGTCCTGGAACTGGCGATGGTGTAAAGTGATTTCGTCGAAACAAAATGTTTGATTTTGCCGGCCTTGTTAAACAGTCGAATATTATAGCTCACAGTGATAAGTATAATCATAAGAAATTGTGACAAGGCCCAACCTTTAGAAATGAAATGACGTTACACAAGTGTTATTAATTTCATGTTGGTTGTTTTAAGGGTTAAAACGATATCCTCCATTTCCATGGAGGATTTTCTTTTTTGTACTTTCGGACTAATGGTAAAGGGTTTCTGTCTGGTGTTGTGCATATGGTTCCTGTTTCCTTATACCTCCTTTACACAAACACTGGGGGGCAATTCAGCGTATAATTTTACGAAGTTCTCACCTTCACCGCAATTGACGGCCCTTGGTGGAGTCAACGTTTCGGGCATTAATAAAGATATCAGCCTTTCGTTCCATAATCCCGGATTGCTCAGGGAAGACATGGATAAACAGTTCTCAGGAAATTTTACCAGTTTTTATGCAGGGATCAAAAATATCCATGCACTGGTTGGATATCGCAAAGAGAACTGGGGCACCAATTTCAGTGCGGGAGTAAACTATTTTAATTACGGCAGCACCACGCAAACGGACGCGTCGGGAAATGTAATGGGAAGTTTTCGTCCGACAGATTATGTGGTTCAATTTTCTGCTTCCCGAAAATACCTTGAACGCTGGTACTATGGCACCTCATTGAAATTGATTCATTCATCCTACGGACAGTACCGGTCAACCGCTATTGCAGTTGATTTCGGACTTAACTATTACGATAGCGCGTCCTTACTGCAAATAGGTTTTGTAGCCAGAAACATGGGTACACAAATTCAAACCTATGCTGATACCCGGGAAGATATGCCATTCGACCTTCAATTGGGCATCACCAAAAGACTAAAAGGTGCTCCTTTCCTGTTCTCACTAACGGCACAGCGGCTGCAAACGTTTGACATTTTATATAGTGATACCCTATACAACACAGACTACGGTCTTGAACCAGTCAGCAATGGGTTTTTTAATAAACTGTTCAGGCATTTGGTTTTCGCGACACAAGTTTTTGTGGGGGATAAACTGGAATTCACCATAGGATATAATGTGCTCCGCAGGGCTGAACTAACGGTTGCAAATAATAGCGGAGGACTGACTGGCGTCTCCTTTGGAGCTGGTGTCACCTTAAAAAAATTCCAGTTTCGTTATTCCCGGGCACAGTACCAGACGAACACAGGGGTGAACCAGGCGGGAGTTAATGTGGTATTGCGATGATGTGGGAGTGGTAATAAGATTTGAGCGTGCTTATTTCGAGGATAACAGATATTGAATATTCTATTATGTTAATAAATATTAGAAATTATATTGTTCGAAATAGTAAAATTTGTTAATTTCCTGTTATAACCGCTTTTACCAACTAAACTGTAAGAATGAAACCAACTGCTTGTCTCCCCTTAAAAGGGATGTTTTTTATTCTACTGCTATTCATTAATGTAACCGTCTTGGTTAGCCCTGTTTTCGCTCAGCAAAATTCTGTCACGGGAAAAGTCGTCGATGAAAAAGGCGAAGGTATTGCCAATGTGTCGGTTTCGGTACAAGGTGTAGCCCGCGTAGTGTTAACTGGTGCGGACGGCACCTTCAACATAGCGGCAAACAAGGGCCAGTCGCTTGTGATCTCCAGTGTTGGCTATAAGATTATGACTGTTGTTGTGGGTGATGATCCCGTAGTAAATGCAACCCTTGTAACTGAGGTAGCTTCCATGACCGATGTGGTAGTAGTAGGTTATTCCACCCAACGAAAGGTTACCGTTACGGGTGCAGTAAGCGCCGTAAAGGGTGAAGTACTGGTAAAATCTCCGGCAATAGACATGACAAATTCTCTCGCAGGCCGGCTGCCGGGACTGGTTGTTATTCAGCAATCAGGTGAACCTGGATATGACGGTGCTCTTTTGCGAATCCGCGGGTCTAATACACTCGGAAACAGCAGTCCGTTGGTTGTAATAGACGGTGTACCTGACAGGGACGGTGGATTGGGCAGACTTAATCCCCGTGATGTAGAGTCAATTTCAGTATTGAAAGATGCCTCAGCCGCAATTTATGGTGCGCGTGCCGCTAATGGCGCCATCCTGGTAACCACGAGAAAAGGAAATACCGGAAAGCCAAAAGTGACCTATGATTTCAACTATGGCATTGCACAGCCTACCCGCGTTCCTGAAATGTCTAACGCATATGAGTATGCGAACATTATGAATGAAATACCATTATATAAATCTATTCCCGTAAATGAGTGGACTGCCGCCTGGAATGCCATTAAAACCGCCGGTAGTTATGATTCACCTACACCTGGTATAGCTACTATCAATGCAAACTATAGTCCGACAGCCGTTCAAAAACATAAAGATGGGTCTGATCCATGGGGATTTCCAGACACTGACTGGTTTGGGGACGCTTTTAAAGAGTGGTCGCCACAAATGCGCCAAAACCTTACAATTAGTGGAGGAACTGACGCTGTAAAATATTTTGCATCGATAGGCTATGTTACCCAGGACGCTTACTATAAGAATTCAGCCACAAAGTATAACCAGTATAATCTTAGGACCAACCTAAGTGCAAAGATCAACCGTTATATCAATACCAGCCTTGGTGTAATGGTAAGAAGGGAGCAAAGGAGATTTCCTACCGAAAGCGCAGGTTCCATTTTTCGCATGCTAATGAGGGGCAGGCCAACCGAGCCTGAGGTATGGCCTAATGGTAAACCCGGTCCGGATATTGAGAATGGCCAAAACCCTTATGTGATTACTACCAATGCAACGGGCTACAATGACAATCCTACAGATTTTATACAGACCAATGGTTCGGTTGACATCACCCAGCCGTGGGTTCAGGGATTGAAACTTACTCTTTCAGCTGCAATAGATAAGAATAGCCAAACACAGAAAATTTGGCAAACACCGTGGCAACTGTATTACTGGGACAGGATTACTTTTGAGGCAGATGGTGTAACCCCCAAACTTGTTGGCGCTGTTCGTTCTAACTTTACCGACCCACGCTTAACGCAAGGTTACAGTTCAGTACTTAATACGAACCTCACTGCCATGCTTAGTTACGATAAGAAGATTGGCACCGATCACACATTAAACCTTTTGGCTGGTGTTACCAAGGAGAAATTTGAAGGACAGAATTTCCTTGCATACCGCCGTAATTATATTTCGCCTGCTGTTGATCAGTTATTTGCCGGAGGATCACTGCAACAAAATACAGGTGGTAGTGCTTACGAGCGGGCCCGCTTAGGTTATTATGGACGTGCCCAGTATAACTTCAAAGAGAAGTATCTCGCTGAATTCATATGGAGATATGACGGTTCGTATATGTTCCCCGAAGCCAGCCGTTTTGGTTTCTTCCCTGGACTTCTGCTGGGATGGAATGTGACCAATGAAAGCTGGTTCAAGGTTAAGCAGATCAACTATCTTAAATTACGTGGATCCTGGGGACAAATGGGGAATGACCAGGTGTATTATAATGGAAGCCTCCAGGAATACGCATACCTCTCTACCTATGGCTTTGGCCAATACCCCATAAATAGTCAGGTACAGACCACGCTCGTTGAAACCGTTCTTGCGAATCCTAACTTTACATGGGAAAAGGCCAATAATTATAATTTAGGTATTGACGCAACACTGTTCAACAATCATATTGACGTTACTTTAGAGTTCTTTACGAATAAAAGGGATCAAATTCTGATCCAGAAGACGGGATCAACACCTGCGTCCTCCGGTATCAATTCTCTTCTGCCGCCTGTTAACGCCGGTAAAGTGGATAACAAGGGCTGGGAATTTAATATCGGATATAATGGAAAAGGTAGGAATGGGTTAACATACAGGTTTGGAGTTAATGGCGGATATGCCAAGAATAAGGTGATATTCATGGATGAAATTCCGGGAGCGCCAGATTATCAGCGCATGGAAGGAATGCAGATGGGTGCTTACCTGGTATACAAATCAGCCGGTGTATTTATTGACCAGGCAGACATTACCAAGAATGCGATTGATTACAGCGAAGTTACCAGCAAGCTGATTCCTGGTGATATGAAATTTGAGGATGTAAATGGTGATGGAAAGATCAATGCCGATGACCAGGTGCGTATCGACAAAAGTTTATTGCCAACTTTTAATTTCGGTGCAACAATTGACCTGCGTTACAAAGGTTTCGACCTCAGCATATTGTTCCAGGGTGCTTCAGGAGCAGCTTTGAGGATACAGACCGAGTCTGGTGATATTGGAAACTTTCTTAAAACACATCATGACAAACGCTGGACAATTGACAATCCCAGTAGTGAGCATCCAAGACTGGCCAGCCGTGGAGACACTTATTACACGGGTGGTAATTATGGAAACAATACATATTTCCTGATTGATAAAGATTATCTCCGTTTGAAAAATATCGAACTCGGTTATAATTTCCAACCACAAATGCTGAACAAAGTAGGTATAAGTAATTTCAGGGTCTTCCTCAGTGGCCTGAATGTGTTTACAATAGACAGTAACGACATGCCTTACGATCCTGAATCTACTGTTCAGAGCGGTGTCTTTTATCCCCAGGCAAAGGTATTCAACGGTGGTATAACCTTAACTTTTTAATGTACTTGACAAATGAAGAAACTAATTATCCCTCTGTTCGCTGCAGTTTTACTGGTAAGCAGTATGACCCTTATGAAGTCCTGTAACAAAGACTTTCTGAATACAGATCCCCTTGACAGAATTTCCAGTGACGCCACTTGGGCTGATGGCGCTCTTTCAGAAGCGTTCGTCTTTAATGTATATTCTTTCCTAGGTTATGGTGGCTTTGAAGAGCAATCGTTGGCTGCTTTGACCGATGAAGCTATGTTTACGCATGCAGGCAGGAATATCAATACATTTACTGAAGGATCAGAAACCCCTTCTAACCTGGCCTGGATGAGTCCAACATACCAATGGGACAGGATGTACCTTGCAATACGGCAGGCAAATATTGCCATTATGAATCTGCCCACTTCAACTTTTGATAATGCAACCCTCAAAGACCGGTTGTTGGGCGAAGCATATTTTCTCAGGGCATATTATTATCACCAATTAATGAGGTATTATGGTGGCGTCCCGCTCATTGATAAGCCATACGGTTTGAATGAAGATTACACCATCAGTCGCAATACGTTTGCGGAAACTGTAACGTTTATTGTAGCGGACCTGGATAAAGCGGCAGATTTGCTAAAGCTTAAGCCCGTCACTGCAGGACGTACAACAAGGCTCGCGGCGCTTGCGTTGAAAGCAAGGGTGCTTCTTTATGCAGCCAGCGATTTACATGACGGTCCTACTGCCAAGGCAAAATCGCCTACGCTATCCAGCTATTCCAAAATCGATCTGGTGGCTTATGCCACCGGAGACCGTAATGCCAGGTGGCAGGCTGCCAAAGCAGCAGCACAGGCAGCTATGGCTGAAGGAGCGGGGTATAAACTTGGTCTTTCAGCACCAGAGACTCCACTGCAGGGAAGGGCCAACTATGTTTCCATTGCCCTTGGCGGACAGAGTGCTGTTGGAGATCCCGCAGCAGCTGTCGAACTAATCTTCCAACGTTCTCATACCGCTCTATATACTGCAGAAGATAACTGGCCTTTGGGCGGAATACATTATGGCATTAATAACGGTCCAAACGGATATCACAACTGGGCGGGTAATACACCAATCCAGCAATTGGTGGATGATTATGAGATGATGGATGGTAGTAAGTTCGATTGGAATAATCCTGCACATAAAGCTGATCCCTATACTAACCGTGACCCTAGGTTATACGGGACTATTTTGTTCGATGGTGCAACATGGAAACCAAGGCCTTCTGATGTAAAGGATAAAGATCCTGCAAACCAGATCCAGACTGGTTATTATGACAATGGCAGTGGTGGACAGATCAACGGAATAGATACCCGTGAATCACCTGTTGAGAACTGGAATGGTAGCCGGTCACATTATTATACACGCAAATTTATTGACCCTAATCCGGCAATGGCAGATAACCAATCCAATGCGCAGGTAATTCCCTGGCCATTTATACGGTATACTGAATTAATGCTGAATTACATAGAGTGTGCACTCGCGCTGGGAGACGAAACTGAAGCAAGGTCAATGTTAAACAAGATCAGGTTTCGTTCGGGCATGCCTGCTGTGACCGATGCCGGAGCTAATCTCGTTAACCGGTACAGAAATGAACGACGCGTTGAATTGGCATATGAAGAACACCGATATCATGATGTTCGACGTTGGATGATCCCGGCAGCAACAGTAGGCCGTGGCATCAAGTCTATAAAAGTACTGGCTACATTGAAGGCGGGGCAATCTCCGCATGTTCCCTATAGGTATGATCCGGCTAAATACAATTATTCATATACTCCAGAAGATAATACTGAAATTGAAACAAGGAAATGGGTAGATAAAATGTACTATAGGCCAATTAGCAGGGATGAGATGAACCGGAATGATAAGCTGGTCCAGAATCCCGGTTACTGATAATTTATTATATTGAAGGATCTCAGGAAAGATCTATCCTACGGGATAGATCTTTTTTGATTGATCCATTTTGTTATGCATATGAAGAGATTAGTTATCATCTCAGTGGTGTTGCTTGTGTGTGGAAATTCAGGCTGTAAAAATAGATATCCGGAACCCCTGGAATCAAATGCCTTATTTACATTACTTACTCCGGAACAAACCGGGGTAACGTTTCAGAACCTGCTTACCGAAGGCCCCAATACCAATATCCTGATGTATGAGTACTTCTACAACGGAGGTGGTGTTGCTACTGCAGATTTTAATGGAGACGGATTGACAGATATATATTTGACTTCCAATATGTCGGATAATAAACTCTACCTGAATAAAGGAAACATGCAATTTGAAGATATCACGCAACGGACAGGTGCCGATGGAAGACCAGGGCCCTGGAAAACTGGTGTGAATGCGGTGGACATCAATGGCGACGGGAGAATGGATATTTATTTAAGCTATTCAGGTTCACTTCCGCCAGGTAAACGAATCAACCAGTTATTTATCAATAAGGGTAACTATAGTGACGGCATACCCTTTTTTGAAGAGCAGGCTGACGCATATGGGCTGGCCAGCACGGGTTTCAGCAACCAAGCCTATTTTTTGGACTATGACCGCGACAGTGACCTGGATATGCTGCTACTAAATCACAATCCAAAAAATCTGCCTTTGTTGAATGAGGCAGGAACGGCTGAACTTTATCATACCGATAGTCCTGAAAAAGGACTGCGTCTTTTTCA
>JANMMA010000167.1:0-11652 GCA_031372815.1 Sphingobacteriales bacterium | reverse complement strand
GTCAAGTTGAAAGCGTCAATTACGGTCGGCGACGTGGTGTATGACAGCATTCCAGCTACATTTACCATTTCAAGCTGGGACATAAATAGCGTAGCGCGGCAGAAAGATACATCGCTAAACGCTGGGGCACAGGTCATTTACCTGCCAAAAGATGCCATACGCTACAGCATCAAGATGCAGAAATGGGGCGTTACATATGAGAAAGTATTCAATAGGGCCGAAGTTACCGAAGGTGCTCTTTACCTGCTGGGTGGCCATAAAGAAGCTAAAAAATTGCAATGGGTAACGGAAGAAACATTCGTAAATGGCGCTCCCATCCTTAGTTCCAAACAAAAATTTGTTTACGATGTGCAAGGCCGGGTAAATGAAGTGCATGCCTATGCACCAGATCTTAACGGTGTTCTACGGTCAGGCAGTATAGATTTATTCTTGTATGGTGGTAATGAGTTGTGGGTTAATAGTATGACTGCAAGCACCGCTATTTTATTTAGCCACAGTGCCTATACCTTCGATGCCCTGGGGCGTACGGTTGAGTCGAAGTATGAGTATCTGACTGAAAAACATGTTTACACAAACCTCTATACAAGTGAAGGAATCCTGATGTTGTTTGGTAAAAACGCTGTAGATGTAAACGGTTCCAGAATAGCACTCAAATTTTCCGGTGGAAACCTGGTTGAGGAAAAAACTATAATTACTAATTATCCAACAGTGGTTAAACAATTCAGGCACGACTTTAATATTAATCCTTACGTGATTATTAAAATGCCAAGCCTGTATTTTGAACATAGCTCTAAGAACAATGTAGTAGCTGAAAGTTGGGACGGCAATGATCAATTGACTCACGAATATAAATATGATGAAGAGGGCTATGTGACTGAGGTCATTACTAAGACACGGACCAATAACGGTCAGTTACTAAATTATAGTAGGACAGTGTATACTTATTAAAAGCATAAGGGTAAGATATAAGTTAAATGAGGAGCAGCAATGCTCCTCATTTGATACAATTCATTCGGAGGCTAAAAAAGTTTTTTGGTAATCTAAGGGCGTTTTGCCAGTAATTTTTTTAAAAGATTTATAGAAGTTAGTAACGTTATTAAAGCCACTGTTATAGCATATTTGCGTGATATTTAACTTGTTTTCGATGAGCAGTTTTGTGGCATGTCCTACTCGCAATTCCTGTAGAAAAGTATTATATGTTTTACGTGTGTGGGATTTGAAGTAACGGCAAAAGGATTTAGGACTGATGTTGGCTTGCGCTGCTATTTTTGTTAGCGGAATTTTGTTTTTATAATTTTCAAGGGAGTATTTGTAAATGATATTGATCTTGTCTGTTTCTTTATTTTCATAAGACTGATCAAAAGTGGTAGAGGAAATTATCTTTGTATTCCTGGAACTTGCGATTGACTTCAATACCTGCAGTAACAGTATAATCCGCTCCGTTCCCTGAGCATGTAACAAATTGACCATCAGTTTGCAGACTTCTTTTTTTGTTTTGCCGTTTATAACAACTGCTTTTTTTGCTTTGTTAAAGAGTTCCTTAATTTTTCTGTTCTCTAAAAGTTCCAGAAATTCCTTACCCCAAAAGTCTTCCCGGAAATGGACTACAGTTGCAGTGGCTTTGAGTTTTGAATTCTTTTCGAAATAGATGTCGTCGCATTTCCAAAAATGAGGAAGATTCGAACCAACCAAAATCATATCTCCTTTCTTAAACCGGGTAATATTATCGCCCATAAACTGAATGCCTGAGCCGTTTTCTATATATAACAATTCGACTTCGGGATGAAAATGCCAGCGATTATAAAAATATGGAACCACGTCATGGCGTATGCTAAACGATTGATCCGGTTTAGATAAGACTTTTAATAATTCAGGTTTCATTATGCTTTCCTTATTATAAAAGTAGAAAAAAACTGTGCTAATAAAGTGTAATGCTATGCAAATTATTGTCAAATTGTCGATAAGTGGATACTATACATTTACTTGTAACATAAGTAACATAACAAGTAAATTGGCTACGCCACCGGGTTAACTAACAGACAACCTCCTTGAATATGAATACAAAGGTTTTAAAGGTTCATCCCGCAGATAATGTCCTGGTTGCATTAAAGGATATAAATGAAGGCGAAATCGTGGATTGGGACACCAAGCCAATTCAATTACGAGAAAAAATTCCAGGTAAGCATAAAATTTTTACTGAAAGCTTGCAGGTAGGTGACAAGGTTACTATGTATGGTGTAACTGTTGGTACAATACAGCAAGCTGTAAGTGAAGGTTCGCGCATGACTGTAGAAAATACAAAACATGCAGCCGATCCTTTTGTTTACCGGCAAAGACCTTTCAACTGGCAAATGCCGGACACATCAAAGTTTAGCGATCGGACATTTAAAGGTTATCATCGCAGCGATGGTAGGGTTGGTACTGCCAATTATTGGCTTTTTTTACCCATGGTTTTTTGCGAGAACCGCAACCTGGATGTGATAAAAGAGGCATTAAATTATGAATTAGGATATACTGCAACAAGCGAGTATAAATCGTATACTAGAAATCTCATTGATGCTTATAAGGGCGGAGTGGATGTTGATACTATCAATTTTGATAGTGAACTTTCTCCTGCCGGCTTGCCTCGTGTTTTCAAAAACATCGACGGTATTAAATTCCTTAATCACCATATGGGCTGTGGCGGTACCCGCCAGGATGCGGCTAGCCTGGGAAGGCTTCTTGCCGCGTATGCCGATCATCCGAATGTAGCTGGCATTACTGTCTTAAGCCTGGGCTGCCAAAACCTGCAGATAGCTGATTTTGTAAACTACCTTCAGGAACGAAATTCATCTTTTGATAAGCCGCTGCTGATATTTGAGCAGCAAAAGAGTAGAAGCGAAAAACAGCTGATTTCAGAAGCTATTCAGAAGACTTTTGTGGAGCTAATCCGGGTTAATAAGATCGAAAGGAAAAATGCTTCTTTAGATAAACTTTGTATAGGTGTAAAATGCGGTGGCAGTGATGGCTTTAGTGGTATATCGGCTAATCCTGCGGTAGGTTATTGCGCAGATCTTCTCGTGTCATTGAATGGTAAAGTGTTACTGGCAGAGTTTCCGGAATTATGCGGTGCAGAGCAGGAACTGATTGATCGATGTATAGATCAAAAAACGGCCGAAAAGTTTATCCGGTTAATGACTGAGTACAATGAATTAGCACATGCTGTAGGCTCTGGTTTTCACATGAATCCTTCTCCTGGTAATATATGGGACGGGTTGATCACCGACGCAATTAAAAGTACTGGTGCTGCTAAAAAAGGCGGCACTTCACCGGTTACAGATGTTCTGGATTACACAGAGCCCGCTACAAAAAGCGGCCTTAATCTTGTTTGCACCCCTGGCAACGATGTTGAGGCAACTACAGGTAAAGTTGCAGCGGGGGCTACTTTGGTATTATTTACCACAGGTCTGGGTACTCCCACCGGTAATCCTATTTGTCCTGTCATTAAAATTTCAACAAATACCCAGTTGGCAACCAGGATGAGCGACATTATTGACATAGATACTGGTGACATTATTGAAGGCAAAAAGTCCATTGAACAGATGGGTGAGGAAATCCTTGAATATGTTATTATGGCTGCCAGTGGTGAAGTAATCCCTAAAGCCGTTCTATTAAATCAAGATGATTTCATTCCTTGGAAAAGAGGTGTATCATTATAGAAGGGTTCAATTTTAAAATTATTTTAATAAAACGCTATCATGCAAAGGAAAATGACCAGGATAAACACTTTTGCAATGGTTCAACGGTTGGTTATGATAGCCGTTTTTCTTTTTATACAGTCATCTATCCTGGCTCAGAAGCTTTCATCTGCCGGTTTAAAAGGCCCCGTGTGCACGTATATCAATTGGGCGTCTTACGATGAACTTTCTGATACAGTGCACCTGACCGAAACACTGGCTATGCAGCAATTAGGCGAGATGGTGCGATTAAAGAAAGCCGGTGTGCAACTGGATTATTATATGATGGATGCGTTTTGGTTTGAAAAGGATGGTGCGTACAGGCAATGGCGCAAATCCGACTGGCCTAATGGCCCAGATGCATGGATGAAAGCCTGTTATGCACAAGATATAAAACCGGGCTTATGGTTTTCAACGAATGTTATACATGCAGGAGGTAAGTTTATTTTGGATGCGCCTGACGTATGGAAGTCATCACTTAGTGTTGGGGGTAATTCGTTTTGCTTATTTTCCGGTAGTTATTTAAACCATTTTATGCAGACATTAGATAGCTATGCAAAAATGGGCGTACGCATTTATAAATTTGATTTTTTTGATGTAGGGGCAGTGACACCTGCATTAAAGGAGAAGATGACTGCAGAGCAGGTGAAAGCCGCTAATGTAAATGCTTTGCAAACCGCCTTAAAAGCTTTTCGTAAAAAACATCCTGAAGTAGTATTGATTGGTTACAATGGATTTGGCGGAGAAATGAGTAACACGGGGGTAGCCATAAAAAAAACGTTTGATTTGTCGTGGCTTTCTGTTTTTCATACCATGTATAGCGGTGATCCACGTCCGGCTGATGTACCTGCCATGAATTTTTGGCGGTCGAAGGACATTTACTCTGATCACATGGTAAAATATTTTCAGGCTAATGGTTTTCCGTTGAACCGGATAGATAATGCCGGATTTATGATTGGAAAAACCGGTACTTGTTATTACCGCGGAAATGCGGCTTGGAAAGGTATGTTACTATTATCCCTGGCAAGGGGTGGGTGGATGAATACCTACTACGGTAATCTGGAATTGCTTTCAGCGGAGGATGCTATCTGGTTTGCAAAGGCTCAGCAAATTTATCTGCCGTTACAAAAAGGCAATACTACTACAACCTTTGGTGGTTTGCCGGGTAAAGCAGAAGCCTATGGCTACTTTTCAAAAACTGCTAAAGGCGGAATTATCACTGTAGTAAACCCATCACAAACAGTAAAAACAATTATACTCCCATCAACAACATTCTATACCCAACAACTTTTGTTTACCGATAGTGGATTTGTTCCGATACTGAATCAGCAGCAAGTTACATTAGGCCCGGAGCAACTGGCAGTTATAGGCTATGGACAATATGCCGTAGGAAACTATACAATGGGGCTAAGCAGCGATGTATATATACCGGCTTCGATTACACCGATACCAGTCAGCTTCGTGCAAGAAGCTAATGCGGTTAAAGGCAGTTTTATTCCGTCACAAAAACTAAACATACGCCTTATATTTCAACAGTATGGCGCGGACGGAATTCCATTCAGAAGCTCCGGTGGGTCTCCACCTGATGGCGTGACAATGGAAAAATTATTAACCATTAGAGCTTCACAAAATGGTAAAGCTATCCCACTCAATTTGAACTATGATAAGGCCATCTGGAGCGGTCTTTCCTGGGCAACTGCAGAGATCAGCAAAAGCAATTTTGAAATAGGGGTACCTGTCATTGTTGAATTTAATACCACCGAAAAGCGGTCCTTGAAAATTGAAGGATCTATTGCATATGTCAATTAAAAATTCGTAAATGAATGTAAAAAGGATAGGATTTTTTTTTCTTTTTTTTAGTGCAATGCTGTTTGCGCTTTCGCTTACTGCCCAATCCCAATACAGTCAATTGCAGCAAAAATTATCTGCCGGTTGGAACACCTGGAATACCCGCAGTGTGCTGGCTTATGTAAAATTACCCGAAAGCCTATCGGTGAATATTGGTTTGAAAAGCAATGCTATCATGGGTAACCGGTATTTGCAGGAATGTTACCTTTCTGAAAAAGAGCCGCGGCCGGAGCAGGTGGAGGCCGGTTATCATGCTTATGATGGCAGTTATACAGAATGTACGGTAAGTTGGGAGGGAAGTGTTGTAAAAGTTGAATCGGCACATGATGGCGATGGTTTGGTTTTGTTGGTTACACCATTAAAAACATCAACGATCAATCAGCATATCATTGTTGAAGTAGGGATGTTATGGAACCGGCCCGGAACGATTCAACATACAGGGGAAACTATTCAGGCAAAATGTGGTGCAAAAAACTGGACCGTAAGTGCTACAGGTAGATCCATAGTAGATCCATTGCCACTCACTACTCCTTATCTTTCATTCCGGGGCGATGAAACACTTGGTGTAAGTGCTGGAACAAAACGCTCGCTGGATGAAATTAAATCTATAGTGCAACGGCAGCGCAGGGCATTTGAAACATCGCTTAATCAATATGGCAATGCTAAAGAGACTTACCTCATTCAGCAGTCGGCCTTATCCTGGAATATGATATACGATCCGTTACGCAATGCGGTAATAGCAACAGTGAGCCGCGTGTGGAACACTTTCTTTGGTGGTCATTATGTGTTGTTCGATTGGGATTCATATTTGTCGGGATTGATGGCGGGGTTTGATAACAAGTCGTTAGCTTATGCCAATGTAATAGAGGTAACGAAAACAATAGATCATTGGGGGATTGTTCCAAATTATGTATCGGCGTTTGGCTTAGGTTCTCCAGACCGCTCGCAGCCGCCGGTGGGCAGTATGGTAGTGCATGAGTTATATAAAAAGTATGGAGACAAGTGGCTGCTGACTGAAACGTATGAACGGTTATTAAAGTGGAATCGATGGTGGCCCAAACATCGTGATACTAATGGCTTTTTATGTTGGGGTACAGATTCCATACCACCCGACGGCGCTGCCAATACGTGGCAAGGTGCGGCTTATGAATCAGGGCTTGATAATTCGCCCATGTATGATGGCGTGCCTTTTAGCAAGCAGTTGCACCAAATGGCATTGGCTGATGTAGGATTAATAAGTTTATATATTTCGGATTGTAAAAATTTGGCCGCTATTTCCGATACACTGCATCTAACGAATGATGCGAAAGAACTAAGGGCAAGAGCAGCGTACTATACGCAATCGTTACAAAAACTTTGGAACAAAGAGGCCGGGATGTTTTTGAACAAACGTACCGACACTGACGAATGGTCTTTTCGATTGTCGCCAACTTTATTTTATCCTCTACTGGCAGGTGTGGCTTCAAAAGAACAAGCAACAAGAATGGTAAACGAACACCTTCTGAATCCAAATGAATTTTGGGGAGAATGGGTGCTGCCATCTGTTGCTTTTAATGATTCCGCTTTTAAGCAGCAGGATTATTGGCGTGGTCGTATTTGGGCACCTTTGAACTTTTTAGTGTACAAAGGTTTATCGCAATACAACTTTCCTGATGTAATGAAAGAACTCGTAGGAAAATCAAATGCCCTATTGGTAAAAAACTGGCGTGCTACAAAAACTGTGTTTGAAAATTATCATGCATCCGGCGTGGGACGTTTACCCAATGAAAAACCAAATAGGAGTGATAATTTTTATCATTGGGGTGCTTTGCTCGGCTACATATATCTGGTGGAAAATTATAAAAAATAATAGGTATGAACTGCGCCTGCTCCAATTGCCCCGGCTTATTTATCAGTGAAGGTTTACCTGCCGCAGATTTCACCGCTTCTAAAATAATATTTATATGACGAAACGAATACAGTCTGCAAGTTGCTTAAAAACTTTTACTACTGTTTTCTCTTCATGTATTTTGCTGATGACCACATGGGCACAAAATACTATCCACCTTAGAGATTTTTCCTTTTTTGGAAAGTCGGGAAATACCTGGCGGATCAGTGGGGATGTAAATGCAGATCTAATCAAGAATAATTTGCTGGTAACAAAGCCAGGTAGTGGTATTTTAGTCAACCAACCAGATGAAAATAATCATGGCGAGGATTTACTTACCTTACTGCAGCACAGTGATGCTGATGTAGAGTTTGATTACATGATGGCAAGGGCATCCAACTCGGGTGTGTACCTGCAGGGCCGGTATGAAATTCAGTTGCTTGATAGCTGGGGCATAACCCGCCCACGCTATGGAGACAATGGTGGAATTTATGAACGGTGGGACGAGGCTCGTGGAAAAGGAAAGGAAGGATATGAGGGCTATGCCCCCCGCCAGAATGTTAGCATGGCACCTGGATTGTGGCAACATCTGAAAATTTCCTTCCAGGCACCACGCTTTAATGAGGCCGGAGTTAAAATAGAAAATGCCCGCTTTCTTCGAGTTGTGCTTAATGGTATTGTAATCCACGAAAACGTGGAATTGATGGGTCCTACACGAGGCTCATTAGGAGTGGAAGTACCAACTGGGCCTTTGCGAATACAAGGCGACCATGGTGCTGTTGCGTTCAAGAATATAAACATTACAAACTACGATAAACAGCGTCCCGAATTGAACGGCCTTCGCTATTTCATTTACAAGGGAAAATTTGATGCTGAGCCTGATGTTAAAAAACTTGCTCCCGAAGCTAACGGCAGCTCTTTGATCCTGACGTCAAACCTGGATAGTAAAATTACAAGCAAATTCCTGGTACGATATACTGGTAATTTAACCATAAAAGAAACAGGCGAATATCAATTCAATATGAATTTACCGGGCGGCGTAGGGCTAATAAAAATAGATAGCAAAACAGTAGTACCCATGGGCAGGGGTAAATCATCTGGTAAAATGACATTAACCGTAGGGGATCATGCACTGGAGTTGTTGTATTTCAAGATGGAAGATTGGGAAAACCCAACACTGGCACTCTCTTTAGCAGGGCCCGGTATTCGGGAGTTTTTGATCAGCGATGCCAATACCGGAATGTCCGATGATTCGGATCCTATTCTGGTAGACGGATCTTCAACTTCAATTCTTAGAAGTTTCATGGATATTCCACAAAGCCCCCGCATCACGCATGCGGTAAATGTCAGTAGCGTTCAGCAATTACATTATACCTACGATTTAGATAAAGGCAATATTGTGCAGGTATGGAAGGGTGGTTTCTTAGACGCCACTTCTATGTGGCACGATAGGGGGGATGGTTCTTCGAAACCCATTGGAGCCACAAAGTTTTTCGGTAATCCTACGTTTTCACTGAGTATTATTTCCTCACCGGGGCAGCCATGGATTACCGATTCGGCAGGTACCGGGTACCTTCCAAAAGGATATATGCTAGACGCAGCCAATCGTCCGGTTTTCCGGTATTTTATTTATGGCGCTAAGGTTAGCGATGCAATAAAGGCAATAGACAACGGGCACGGCCTTCAAAGGGAAATAACTGTAGACAATGCCCCGATCAATATGTATGTGCTATTGGCAAGGGCGTCAGCGATCGAAGATATGGGTAGTGGAACATATCTTGTCGACAGCAAATCATATTTTCTGCACCTGGATAGTGCCCCTGCAAATGCTTTGATAAGGGATATCAATGGTACCAAAGAACTTATTGTTCCCATACAAAATAAACTCACTTACGCTATTATTTTTTAACCATATTTTACCGCATCATGAAGTTTACACTCAAATGTATTTACCCGGGATTTAAAATATGGATGGCCGCATTTGTCTTTGCCATGTATATACCAGCATTACCTGCACAGGAATCGCCAAAAGAAGAAGATTTTTTCAACATTATGAAGGTAAGTTCACCAGAGGGAACCTTGCTTGAGGTAGGTGGTCTTACATTGATGCCTAACGGTGACCTTGCAATTTCGACACGAAGAGGCGATATTTTTATTGTGGAAAATCCATCGAGCCGACAACCTTACTTTAGAAAATTTGCAAGTGGCCTTCACGAAGTATTAGGGCTTGCATACAAAGGCGGTTCACTTTATTGTGCCCAGAGAGGTGAATTAACCAAACTTACGGACAGTAATATGGATGGCAAGGCAGATGTTTTTGAAACTATATATGCATGGCCTCTTTCAGGCCATTATCACGAATATAGTTTTGGTCCTGTCTTGGCGCCGGATGGCTCTTTCTTTGTATCAGGGAATGTAGCTTTTGGAGATGAAGAATGGTGGCGTGGTGAAAGCAGGGTACCGTGGCGAGGATGGATGATGCATATTTTTGAAGATGGGAAAATGGAACCCTATGCCACCGGCTTTCGTTCACCATGTGGGCTAGGCATGATTGATGGAGAATTATTTTATGCTGACAACCAGGGGGACTGGATGGGGTCAGGAGGAGTGGTGCATGTTAAAAAAGGAAGTTTTGTCGGCCATCCGGCAGGTTTACGTTGGGCAGGTTTACCCGGTTCCCCGGTAAAAATTACTGCCGAACAACTCTTTTCATTTGTTAGTCCAAGAAAAATAAAGGATTCCCTCGGCAGGTACATTAAACCTGAAAATATCGTGAAGGAAAAATTTGTTACCCTCTTTGAGGCGAAAGAAAAATTTCCGGAAATACAGGTACCTGCCGTATGGTTACCACATGGAGTGCTGGGTATTTCCAATTCAGAAATATTAAAAATACCGGAAAATAACTTTGGGCCTTTTGCGGGGCTATTGCTGGTAGGCGACCAGGGGCAAAGTAAGATCAGCCGGGTTTTTATGGAGAAGGTAAACGGAGAATTTCAAGGTGCCGCCTGGGATTTTCGCGGTGGCTTTCAATCCGGTGTGTTGCGTATGGCATGGGGCAAAGACGGTTCACTTTTTATCGGAGAAACAAACAGGGGATGGGGTTCGGCTGGCGAGGCCAACGAGGGTTTACAGCGCTTGGTTTGGAATAATAAGATACCCTTTGAAATGAGAACAGTAAAGGCCATGCCTGATGGGTTTGAAATTGAATTTACAAAAGCGGTAAATAAAAAATCAGCAGAAGATATTGCTTCATACAATGTGCAAAGCTATACATATAAATACCACCCTGTATATGGTAGCCCGGTTGTTAATACAAAAACACATATAATAAAAGGCGTAAAAGTTTCTGATGATGGAATGAGGGTACGGGTTATTGTTGAAGGGCTAAGGAGGTATTATATACACCAGTTAAATCTGTCTGGAGTAACTGATAAAAACAATTCCTTTTCACTGCTGCATCCCGCTGTTTACTATACTTTAAACAATATTCCGGAAGGCAAAAAATTATCGATGAGTGAAGTAAGTACTAAAAATTCTCTGATAGTTGCAAAGGCCTCTTCTGGAAAAAAACCCGCTGAGACTGCATTAAACAATGCAGATCAACCTTCTGCTAAAACGGCAACAACTTCAGGAAAAATACCTACAGCCGCAGAGGTAAAACCACTGCTGCTTAAATATACTTGTAATGCCTGTCATAATGAGGAGAAGAAACAGGTAGGCCCTTCATTTAAAGAAATTGCAAAAAGGAATTATTCGGCTGACAAAATTTTAAGTTTGATCTATAGTCCACAAAAGAGCAACTGGCCGGACTACCCGACAGAGATGCCGCCTATGCCGCAAGTACCAAAAGAGGATGCCCGCAAAATTGCCAACTGGATAAGGTCGATCAGGTGAACGATATAATTGTTGTTTTACTATAACATTGGTGATCAACAATTGTCTATCTCTAAAATGCTTGTGACGATTTGGGTGCAATGGTTTCAATAATTGTATTCAGGCTGTCTATAGTTTTGAAACTGATTAAAAAAGATATATTTAAGTCGTTCAACCTCTAAATATTTCTCAATTCTAAAAGAATCTTTTTGATATAATTCAATTTTATTTCTGCAAAACTCAAATAAAATATATCTCTTCTTAAGATTATTATTACAATATAAAATGAAGGGTATAAAACTAATTATGAAAAATTCAAATAACGAAATTTTAAGTTTGATTTTTGTA
>JANMMA010000160.1:0-2672 GCA_031372815.1 Sphingobacteriales bacterium | reverse complement strand
TGATCACATCAATGAGTATACTGAGGTAGTTGGAATCAACAACCGTAACCTGAAAACATTTGAAGTTGATATAGAAAAAAGCATTAGGATGGCGGAGTATATTGGCAATGAGAGAATACGGATTGCCGAAAGTGGTATCAGCAGTCCGGAAGATATTATCAGTTTTAGGAACTATGGGTTTGATGGATTTCTCATCGGTGAACGGTTTATGCGAGAGAAAGATCCCGGGCATGCTTTCAGATCTTTTGTCGACACGCTAAAATCACTTGCATGAGGCTGAAAGTTTGCGGCATGACGCGGCTCGACCAGATCAGGCAACTGGATGAATGGGGCGTAGAATTTGCAGGTTTGATCTTTTATCCAAAATCACCCAGGTTTATCAAGAAATTTCACCTGAGTGCCATCGACCTGAAAAGAGAGAAGATGAATATCAATCGTGTAGGGGTATTTGTCAACGCAACGCTTGACGAAATACTAAAAACGGTGGATGCATGGAGACTGCATATGGTGCAGCTTCACGGTGATGAATCACCGAAGTTTTGTGAACAGGTCAGTAACCACATCACCACCGTTAAGGCTTTTCGTGTGGGCCCGGGTGAAAACATAGAGTGGAAAACCTATCCATATATGGAGTTTACGGACATGTATATGTTTGATAATGGGTGGACGGGCAACCTTTCTCAGGATAAGGCCGCAGCCTATGGAGGAACGGGGCATCAGTTTGATTGGAATATACTCGACAGTGTGAACCTGAACAAACCTTTTTTCCTTAGTGGCGGTATAAATCCGGACGACGGCGAAAGGGTAAAACAATTCAGCGCGCAGCATAAAGACTTTTTTGCGGCAGACATCAATAGCCGTTTTGAGGTCTCGCCAGGGGTGAAGGATATGAATAAAATACAGCAGTTTATAAACGATTTTCGTAAATGATATAGTTATGATGTTGACAAAGGATAAGAAATATCAGCCTGATGAGTGGGGATACTACGGTGATTTTGGTGGTGCCTATATTCCTGAAATGCTACACAGGAACGTTGAAGAACTCAGGTCGAAGTACCTGGAAATCATGTATGAAGAATCCTTTCAAAAAGAATTCAACGCACTGCTTAAAGACTATGCTGGCAGACCAACACCCTTGTATTATGCAGACAGGCTCAGCAAAAAATACCAGAGCAATATTTATTTGAAACGTGAGGACCTTTGTCATACCGGCGCGCATAAGATCAATAATACGATCGGGCAAATATTACTCGCTATCAGGCTGGGCAAAACAAGGATCATCGCGGAAACTGGCGCGGGCCAGCATGGCGTTGCCACTGCAACAGTATGCGCATTGAAAGGGCTTCCCTGTATAGTTTATATGGGAGAAAAAGATATTGAACGGCAGGCACCGAATGTGGCGCGCATGAAGATGCTGGGTGCTGAAGTAAGGCCAGCAACAAGTGGTAGTAAAACATTGAAAGACGCCACCAATGAAGCAATCCGGGACTGGATCAACCATCCAGATGATACCCACTATATTATAGGCTCTGTCGTTGGCCCACACCCATATCCGGATATGGTGGCCCGTTTTCAGAGTGTGATCAGTGAAGAGATCAGGTGGCAGTTGAAGGAAAAAACAGGATCGGAATTACCAACTCATGTTATTGCCTGCGTAGGTGGAGGTAGCAATGCTGCCGGTGCGTTTTATCATTTCCTGGAAGATGAATCTGTGAAACTTGTCGCTGTTGAAGCCGCAGGGGAAGGTGTGAATTCGGGCCTTAGTGCTGCGACCACGGCGCTGGGTAAACCCGGTGTACTACATGGCAGCAAAAGCCTCGTGATGCAAACGGCCGACGGTCAGGTGGTAGAACCACACAGTATTTCAGCCGGTCTCGATTATCCGGGTATCGGACCGATGCACGCCCACCTGTTCAAAAGCAAAAGGGGAATTTTCCTGAATGCGACCGACCAGGAGGCCCTCGACGCAGCCGTTGAACTGGCACGGACGGAAGGTATTATACCAGCACTGGAAACTGCACATGCTATTGCTGTTCTTGGTGAGCTCGGACTCAAAAAAGACGACCAGGTGGTGATCTGCCTTAGTGGCAGGGGCGATAAAGACCTGTCGACTTACATGAAAGAATTCAACCTTTGAACTGTTACAAAAATCCACCACCTGATGTCGCGCATTAATACCTTTGAACTGTTATTAAAACCTATCACCTGATGTCGCCCATTAATACCTTATTGAATTGTTGCCACCAAATGTTGCATATTGATAATTCAATGAACCGTTTCCCAAATCTACCGCCACATGTCTCGCATTAAAAAATTATTTACAGAAAAGCCTGCCAGGGTACTCAATGTATATTGTACTGCTGGATTTCCGGAACTTGACAGCACGCTTAAGGTAATGGAGGCATTGCAGGAAAATGGTGCTGACCTCATCGAACTTGGTATGCCTTACAGCGACCCACTGGCTGATGGCGAAGTGATCCAGTTAAGCAGTGCACGTGCACTGGCCAATGGAATGACCATAACAACATTATTCGAACAATTAAAGAATTTCAGAGATCGGATACACGTTCCCGTTATACTCATGGGATATATGAACCCTGTGATGCAATACGGATTTGAAAAGTTCTGTAAAGACGCGGCTGCCCTGGGAATTGATGGGTTGATATTGCCTG
>JANMMA010000125.1:0-9943 GCA_031372815.1 Sphingobacteriales bacterium | reverse complement strand
GTCAATAACAAAATTATTGCAGGACGAAGCTTGTGCGGTTCGCATTTTTTGCAGATCGGCGGAATTCACTTGCAGGTTGGTGGAATTCACTTGTAGGTTGGTAGACTTCTCTTGTGGTTCCTCAAAAATCAAACTGGTATTGGTGAAATTCAGGTTGATCTCGGCAAAAGAGAAATGAGTTTTTGCTGTTGCGATAAAATCGCTGCTATCTTGCTGTTCTCCGATAACCCCAAGCTGTTGACAAAAAGCCGGCTGATAAAGGTATCTAATGCCATATTTTTTTCTGAATGGCAGTGGCATTACTGCTCCGTAATTTTCCATGACCAAGGCATTCCAGTCGGTGATTGTATCCAGGTATGGTGTGCCTGCATAAATGAGTCCGCCTTCAGAATTTTCAACACAACTGTTCCAAAGGTCGTCATTGATCTCTGCCCTTTTCAGGAATCGAATAACTGTCATTGGGTAAACATTTTCGTCAGTTTCTTGACGCTCATATCCTGTACATTGATGCTGAATGAAATGCGCTGAAAGAAATTATTGCCGGGAACCGATTTAAAATAATCTTTATACACACTGCTATACAATAGGGGGACATAAAAACTTACCAGTCCCTGGAGTAAGGAAACTTGTATGCCCGCATCGTAAAGAAAACGACTTTCTTCACTGTCGGAGTTCCATGCATCGCCATTCGTGCCTACGTCTGCAAATAACTTAAGGGGTATTTTGATAGGAAGTGCCTGCAGTGGGTTGAGCCTTGCCGGTACATCCATGGTCAGGTTTATCGCCGTTAGCCAATTATCTGTTTTGCCAATTTTTGAACTGAGCAGATCAGTTCTCACTTTAAAGGCTCCGTCACGAATCATCATCTGTTGGGAAGCAAAACCTTCGTATGATCTGCGACCAATAAACGGCGCGCTGTAAGTATAATCTTCCGTACCGTTAGGTCCCGACATATTCAGGTGAAACCTATCTGTATTGAACTGCAGCAAGGGAGTTTTATTGGTTGTGTAAATAAATTTCCCTACAAATAAACGGGCATTTATTCCACCCTTGCCAGTAAAATTAAAAAAGTAATTGCCGGTAAAAGCCAACCGTAGGAAATTTTCATTGACCTCAGCTATCATTTCCCCGCGATATGGATAGAGGACCCTGGAATTTTCCATAACAAATCTGGCCTGGCCGATATTATACCTGTTTTTAGATTTAATAAAAATTTCGTTGTTTGTTACAGTATCACGCGTGAAACTGAGCTGGTCTTCGCCAATTCTGAAATACCTGAACTGCAGGAACTTCATGGTATTGCTCGCCGGATCAAGTTCCTTAAATACAAACTTTAACGAGGGTGCTATTTTATGAAATGCAAGTGTGGTTTGGTTTCCGACAGAGTCTATGAAATTCTCCTGGTTGAATTTACTCAGGACGGAGGACAATTCTATATTCTGAAAAACCCTATTGGGATACCATTGATAAGCAAACCTGCTCCATCCATTTAACGATTTACTTTTGAGCCCATAAAATGGTGCCACCGCAAAGTTTAGTTTTGGTAACGGTAACGAATAGTTGTGGAATGCAATTCCCGGCATTAATCCATTGAAGGTATTGTATCCAATCACCGGCGTAATGAAAATCGGCTGGTAGTCGTAGGTTTTTCTTAATTGATATAAAGGAACTATTCTCAATGGCTTTCTGGCCGGCGGCGGTAATATGCCTTTCTTATCCAGTAATGCAAAATTACTATCGAGGTCAACTTTGGCAGATGCGGATATAGCTGTTTTAAAATCTTCAGGATAAGGATGCCTGAAAGCCCAGTTTGCATAGTAGTCCTTCATGGCCTGGTCGAATTTATTGAGTCCAAGGTCATGCTGAAGTTTTTTCATCCATTCCGCAGATTTAGTATAAGCGATCATCCCATAATTGGCGGCACTGAAGGAATCCGACGGCGTGTTGATAGGCTGGTCCTGTTTGATCCTTGCCTGGTTCTTATACATTAAAGCCGGAAGCCGCGGATCATTTATAAATTGAGTGATGCCATTTTTCTTTTTAAAATAAGGATATTTTAGGGAAGCATATCGGTCTTCATAATAACTGTTAATACCTTCATCCATCCACGGAAATTGTCGTTCATTGGTAGCCAGTATTCCCTGGAACCAGTTGTGGCCAACTTCATGGAATATGGTAAGGTCAAGACTTTTAAGTGTTGTTGCGCCTGTAATGATGGTAATGGTCGGATATTCCATTCCTCCCGAAAAGCCCTGGTATCCGTCAACTGCTGTTACGGTATTGTAGGGATATTCCCCCAACCAGGATGAGTAATAACGTATGGCCGATTTTAAGAAATAGAGGCTGTTTGCCCATAGTGGCTGGTTTTGCAACCTGAAATAACTCTGTACCGTAACTATTTTTCCTGAAGGCAGGGTCAAAGTATCTTTTAAGACAGAAAATGCCGTGTCAGCAAACCAGGCAAAGTCGTGTATACGTTCCTGTTTGAACACGTAAGTTTTACGGGGCACCGTTGACCAGTTATAGGGAACAGGTTTTATCTTTTTTGCAGCAGCGGATGGTTTTTTCTTTTTTAGGGGCTGTGGTGGTATGCGATAGCTGTTCTGTACTTCAAACTGGGGATCACCGGTTGCTGCGATCACAAATGTTTCCGGTACTTCAATGGCTACTTCATAGTTTCCGAATTCACTGTAAAATTCTCCCTGGTCCAGGTATGGCATAGGATGCCACCCATTTTTATCATACACAGCGGGTTTGGGGTACCACTGTGTTACCTGGTATGTATTGTTAAAATGTCCGCCTCGGGAAAAGTTCTTTGGCAGTTGAACGTGGAATGGTGTTGTTATAGTAACGGAATCCCCGGGTAACAGTGGTTCCTGGAGTAAAAGTTTGATGATATCAATGTGTTCCGGATGGTCTTCTGTTTTGACGATTTTGTCGTTGATCCTGAAATCAAGCCGGTTAATAAAACCCCTGTCCTCTTTTTTTGAGAAATAAAAATCAGTGCGGCCAATTTTCAGCAGTTGGTCGCTGAAGGCTGTTTGATCATTTTTATAGGCATTGGGCCAAAGGTGAAACCAGATATAACCTAGCGTATCGGGTGAATTGTTGGTATACTGAATTTTTGCAAACGCGTTCAGGGAATTACCGGAAGGATCAAGGCTTACCTGAAGGCGATAATTGACCTGTTGTTGCCAATATGGTTCCTGTGCAGTCAGTGAAGAGAATAACATTACTGCGGCTATTGCAAAAAGAAATTTCAAGTGTTTTGGTTTATTCATCATTTGATCAAACGCGATTTATTTGCCTTTTCCGGTAAACAATATTCGCAGCGTATGGATCAGGATCTTGAAATCAAGCGCCAGCGAAATGTTCTCGATATACACCAAATCATATTTCATTCGTTCCGTCATCTGCTCCAGGTTTTCCGCATAACCGAATTTAACCATTCCCCAACTGGTGAGGCCTGGTTTAACTTTCAACAGGTGTATATAATGCGGATATATCGGAATAATCTTGTCTATAAAAAATTTCCTTTCTGGCCTGGGACCAACAAGGCTCATTTCGCCTTTCAGGATATTCCAGAACTGAGGCAACTCATCGATCCTCCACTTCCTCATGATTTTCCCCCACCTGGTGATCCTTGGATCTTCTGCCGAAGACAGCATCGGTCCATGTGATTCGCCCGGGATGTACATTGATCTGAATTTATAGATGGTGAACGATTTTCCTTTGTATCCAATTCGTTCTTGCAAATAAAAAACCGGACCAGGGGAAGACAATTTTACCCTGATCGCAGTGTATATCAACAGTGGAGATAAAACAATGATGCCAAAGGCCGCAAGAACGACATCAAGCACCCTTTTAATGTTTTGCTGCCATTGTGGCATCAACCCGGTATTGATATCGATCAATGCAGCACCGAAAACGTTGGATGACTTTACCGAACCTGCAAGTATGTCGAGCGTATCAGGGGCAACCTTCACATCTACGTCGTAACGGCTCAACCGGTTAATAATCGATTCTACCTGTGTACTGTGTGGTTTTTCGAGAGCGATGATCACCTGATCAATCTCGTTCTTTTCCATAAACTGCTCAAGTTCATCGAGGTGTCCCAGCCGGATAAGGTCCTTGTTAAGCATGTCCTTTTCGCTATTGCCATAGAGGTATCCGGCAAATCGATATCCCAGCCATTGGTAGTTTTTTTTTGTTTCTTCCAATACTTTCCTGGCGGTATTTTCGCTCCCGATCATTAGTGTTTCAAACCAGACAGTTCCCTTGATGACCTGTTTTTTCGCTATGCTTAGTACGATCATCCGACCCGAAAACATGTACAAAAAGGACAGCCCCCATAACAAAAAAAAGGCACCATAATAATATGTGTAACGTTGAATCTCATCGTCCAGTAAAAAAAAGAAAAACAGGAATGTGGAGCCTATCAACGTCGTAAAAAAGGTAAGGATCAATTCATTGAGCCGCGATTTCCGGTACAAGCTGATATAAGCGCCAAACAAAGCACTCAGGAAATTCCAGCCTATAGGTATCAGTGCGATTCCCAGCCAGAACTTGGCATCTGCAAATACTTCAGACGGCTTGTGTGGTTCCTGTAACAGAAATTTCCTTAATATAAAAAAAGATGCCCAGGCCAGTGATGCGGTCACGAAGTCGATAAAAATATACCATGCTATGTGGATCCTTTGCTGGTGCCTCATAGAAGGGGTTGGCGGGACGGAAAATTAGAGACTATTTTTTTTAATATTTCGTGGGCAAGTTCCATGGCGACGAACCCGTCAATTTCGTTTACCACTGTACGTTTGTTCTGCAGTATGGAATCACGAAAAGCAGTAAGTTCTGCCTGGATGGCATTCGCATCCTTTATTTCAGGGTTATCTATGGCCAGGGTCTTTGTACCCTGTTGTGTTTCAATATCAAAACAGAATAAATCATCGTCACCTTCAGATTTTAGTTTGATGATTTCTGTTTTCTTCTCCAGGAAATCGATGCCTATATAAGCATCTTTCTGGAACAACCTCATCTTGCGCATCTTCTTCATGGATATGCGGGAGGAGGTAAGGTTAGCAACACAGCCATTGTTGAATTCAATTCTGACATTCGCGATATCAGGTGTTTCCGTCATTACCGCAACACCACTTGCTGATACATTACGAACGTCGCTTTTTACAATATGCAGGATGATGTCGATGTCGTGTATCATAAGGTCAAGGATCACACTCACTTCAGTACCCCTTGGATTGAATTGCGCAAGGCGGTGTACTTCAATAAACATCGGGTTAAGCGTATCGCCTTTGAGGGCAAGAAAAGCCGGGTTAAACCTTTCTACATGACCAACCTGGAACTTTACTTTTGATTCCTTAACCAATTGAACAATTTCCCTGGCCTGCTCCATGGTATCAGCCATTGGCTTTTCCACAAAAACGTGTTTACCTTTTCGTAACGCCAATTGGCAAAGGTCAAAGTGGAAGTTGGTTGGCGCAACGATATCCGCAGCATCAATAATGTTCATCAATGTTTCCGGATCCTTATATCTGTTAAGGCCGTATTTATTGACGACCTCTTCCGCTATTTCATCATTGGGGTCATAGAAACCAACCAGTTCAGTGTCCGGAACATTTTTCCAGTTATTCAGGTGAAATTTACCCAGATGGCCGACGCCGAAAACACCTATTTTGAGCATGCCACAAAAATACGGCTTTGCTGCTACATTTGGTTACCTCGCATTGAGTGTTGAGATCAGTATTACGGCCTTATTATGAAGGTCTTTAGCATCACGAACAGCCTGTGTAGTTGGTGCCAGGTCAGTATCCTGCAACACATCAAAAACTACCTCTAGTCGCGACTCCATTTTTTCTTTGTCAGCTTTTAATGCATCTGTATTAGCAACTGATGCCCTGAGTTTTTTTCTAAGGTCATACATATCCCATGAAAGGTCATGCTGTATTTGCAGGTCTTTTGCAGTTGTCTTTACCCGTGGATCCATTTTCACTTTCAGCTGCCGCGTATATTCTTTCCCGTCAGCGATAAGTTTAATGGTATACATGCCCGGATTCGCCCAAGGAGAACTTGGTGTTGGAACGGTATTTTGATAAATAGCGGATATGGGAAATGCAGGTGTCAGGTCCAATGGTGCATAGTGCAGGTCCCAGGTGAACCGTTGTGCTCCTGCCGAACGCTGCAGTATCTGTTGCGGCCGCACCCAGTAATCAGGGGCATTGTCTTCAGGTTTCGTGTATGGCTTATCGCTAGAGCTATAGGCACGCACCAGCTTACCTTTGGCGTCGCTAATTTCGATCTTTACTTCGCTGCTTATATTTTCTTTCAAATAGAAATCTATGATAGCACCGTCAGGTGGATTTTGGCCTGCCGGCTCTTCCTGAGGTACAGGTGTGTCTGTATACATACTCCATCTAACCCTGTAAGCTGTTTGAGGCGCAAAAAGTATGGCAGATTTAGACATCATTTCGGTGGTTGCCTGCCTCAATGCAGTGATGTTATCCAGTATCCAAAAGCTTCTTCCATGTGTTCCCACCACAATATCATCATCCTTGATCACCAGGTCGCGTATAGACGTAGCGGGCATGTTAAGCCTCAGTGGTTGCCAGTGATTACCGTCATCAAAGGAGACACTCACGTGCCTTTCTGATCCTGCAAACAGTAATCCTTTCCGGAAGGGGTCTTCTCTTACCGTATTGACCGGATCAGCAGTGAGTCCGGTTATCATTTCTTTCCAGGTGGTACCGCCGTCAGTGGTTTTGAAAATATGCGGGTTCATGTCATCAAGCCTTATCCTGTTAACTGCAGCGTAAGCGGTATTCACGTCGAAGTGACTTGCTTCCATCAGCGATACTTTACTCCAGGAGCTAATGGCAGGAGGGGTTACATTTTTCCATGTTTTACCACCATCGCGCGTTACATGGATCAGGCCATCATCCGTGCCGCACCAAATGGTGTTGATGTCCTTGTATGAAGGGGCAACAGTATAGATAACGCCACGCCTTGGCATTTTTTTCATCGACTCATCTGTATACACGCCAACAGAAGCAGGAATGTCCCACGATTCACGACTCAGGTCCGGACTGATCACATCCCAACTGCTGCCCCCGTTTGTTGTTTTGAAAAGTACATTGCCAGCAAAATATAATGTCTTCGGATCTATGGGTGAAAAAAGTATCGGTGCTGTTCTGATGAAACGATATTTTCCGCTTCTTACCGCCTCCGGTGAAATATTCTGTACCTGTCCATTTCGTTTGTCCGTCTTCGTTATCTTCCCGCCATAAATAATGTTCGGGTCAAGTGGATCAACAGCTACATACCCATATTCTTCCACGCCCACAGGATGCCAGTCGCGGTAAGTGATCTGTCCGTCATTACTTCTTGATGCAATACCTACGGAGCCACTTTCCTGCTGACCTCCGTAAACATTATACGGAAATGCATTATCGGTGCTGACGTGGTAAAATTGAGCCGTGGGCTGGTTATACCACGAAGAAAATGTTTCTCCACCGTTAACGGTAATGATGGCACCCTGGTCGCTGGTGATGAGGATAATATTGGTGTTGTCGGGATTGATCCAGATGCGGTGATAATCATCACCGCCGGGCGCGCCACGAAAGGCTTTCCAGCTTAATCCGCCATCCACTGATTTCCATGTCACAACGTTGGCACTGTATACGATGTCTTTATTTTTTGGATCTGTTTTTATTTCCGCGAAATCACTTCCCCTTCCCCAATAGCGTTCGTCCGTTTGTATTCTTTTCCAGGTTTCTCCGGCATCATCGCTACGATAAATACCGCCTGCATTTCCTGCATCAACGGTGGCGTATAAACGATTTGGGTCTGATGGAGCAATGCAAAATCCGATCCTGCTTAAACCCTCTGCAGGCGTTGGTAATCCGCGGGTTAATTTTTTCCATGTCGTGCCTCCGTCGGTCGATTTGAATAGTCCGCTTTCAGGTCCGTTCCACGCACCATTTTCCCAGGGACCCTGCCTTCCGGCCCACATGTCGGCATATACTATATCGGGGTTTACTGGATCGATGGTAACCTGCACTGCGCCAGTGTTTTCGTCTTTATACAAAACATTTTCCCAGTTTTTTCCACCGTCGATTGTGCGATAAACGCCCCTTTCTTTATTGGGACCGTAAGGATGGCCGAGTACTGCTGCAAATACCCTGTTTTCATTTTTTGGGTCGATGGCTAATCCACCAATCTGCTGTCCTTTTTCAAGACCGATATAGGTCCATGATTTACCTGCGTCTGCAGACCTGTACATACCATTGCCAACAGAAAGATCAGGGCGTTGCAGACCCTCTCCACTACCCACGTAAATGACGTTAGGATTAGATGGTGAAACAATAACGTCCCCTATAGATCCGGTAGGCTGGTCGTCAAATACGGGAAACCACGTTCTTCCAAAATCAGTTGTTTTCCAAACGCCTCCGTTATTTACGCCGATATAAAAAACGTTTGGCTGTTGTGGTACACCAACGGCACCAACGGTTCTTCCCCCGCGGTGTGGACCGATCATCCTCCACTTCAGGCCACTGTATAAAGATTCACTGATCTGGGCAGTTACAAACAGGGTCAGTAATGGCAAAACGAAAAGCAATACGGCTTTTATGCGCATAAAGAAAATGTTGAGTAGTGTAAATAAATGTAGGCAATAAATCAGTTCATACCATTCGGTTCCTTCCAGTCTTCCTGAAGTTCCGCGAGCTTGAGGTATTTATAAAAAGTATACATGTAATTATACGTTGAGATGGCAAAACCAGCTCTGCCATCAAGAAATCCCCGTTGCAAAAAATATGTCCTCAAAAATGCAACCATGCCATGAGAAATCGCAGTAAGCAATCCGCCCTTTTTTTTGTTAACCAGTTTCTGTGCACCAAGGGTGGAGTACCTGTTTGCTTTATGCATCATCTGAGCAAGGTTTTCAAATGGAAATTGCCAGATCGGATTGTTCAATGTACCTGGCTCTCCATCCACCGTATATACTTCATGCACGGGATCGTCTGAATACGTCAGCGTGCCGGTTTTAAAAAGCTGAGGCTGCCGATAATCGGGATACCACCCGGAATATTTGATCCACTGCCCCATAAAATAATTTCTTCTTGGAACAAAAAAGGCTGAAGGACCGCCTGTATCATTAGCGTTTACTATACCAAGTATTTCATCCCTTGCCGCTACAGTGCAACGTTCATCAGCGTCAAGGCTGAATATCCAGGGATGCTGGCAGTGCCTGATTGCATCGTTCCTCAATTTTCCAAAACCGGAGAAAGGAATCTGTACTACCCGCGCGCCAAGTGATTCGGCAATTTTTGCTGTATCATCCGTACTGTAGGAATCCGCAACAATCACTTCATCTGCCCAACCTATAACGCTGTTTACTGCAGCAGCAATTTTATGTTGTTCATTATACGTAATGATGTATGCTGAAACTTTCGTCATGATGTTTGTTCGAGCAATTCGAAATGGTTGAGTTTATCCAAATCCAGTATCGTTGTCAGTCCATCGGACGACTCATGAAACATGGGTTTGAATTTTGCTTTCCACACAATTTCTTTATAGGTATAGGACGTGCGTTGCATCACGGTATTGGAAAAAATATGGTCGAATCCGCTGATCTGAATATATAATTCCAGGTCCGCCGTTCGCATATCGTCCATGTTGAAATTAAGCAGCGGACTTTCTTCGTCTATTGGATGCACCACGGTCCAGTTCATGCTAAAAGCATCAATATGATTACGCTCCAGTTGCAGTGTAAAGAATTTGAATTCTGTTTTGCCTTCTTCTGTCTCTGCCTGGAAGGCGAGGTTCACAACAATATTGGCATTGGTCAGGTAATGGTTGGTCTTGTAAGGGACAACTCGAAACATAATGGCCCATCCGCCCCTGTAAGGAGCATACAGCGCATTTTCACTAAATG
>JANMMA010000115.1:0-9791 GCA_031372815.1 Sphingobacteriales bacterium | reverse complement strand
GTTTGCATATTCGATAATAATAATGATATATGCAATTATTCGTTCATCAGCTACCATTTACAGCATAATGCAAATGGGGGAAAGAAATAGTATTTTATGGGCTAATAGTATTTCGGTTTCTTATTCGGTTGCTATTTTTTCTGTTATATTGGCTTTAATTTCATCGATTCCAGGAGCTATTGCTGGTGTTATTTTAAAAAAATTATTACTTTACTTTAATCCAAAATTGATTTTTAGAAAAACTGTTTTTATAAGTTGTATTACTGCTTTTGTATTGATTATCCTTTTGTATCTGTTACTGTATGCTTTGCTGAAAGATTGGATGATATTCAATTATTTTGAAACATTTTCATTTTGGTTTTTATTTCCGGCTACTATCTTTTTTTCAGCTTGTGTAATTGGGGGCATTAAATTAAATGAGGTATTAAATACAAGGATGGTCACATCAAGCACACCCACCGGCAGGAAGATTACGTGACTGTAATTATAATGAATAATAAAGAACACAAAGGTTAATAGCTAAAATGAAGAGTAATCTTACAACAATCAAAATAATTCATACCATCATTTGGATTTTCTTTAATGTAATATTATTTTATATGGCTTACGCTGTAATTGTAAATAATATTGACAACTTTGTTTGGATTGGCATTGGCCTTATTTTATTGGAAGGTACAGTACTGCTCAGTTTCAAAAAGATATGTCCCCTTACAATAATGGCCCGTAAATATTCCGAATCCACCAAGGATAACTTTGATATTTATTTGCCTAATTGGTTGGCAAGAAACAATAAAGTCATTTACACCACTTTTTTTATCATCATAGTTTGTGGCATCCTTTATAGAATTTTAAACAAATAATTATGGCAACAACCACAGTGCGTAATATTTATCTTTCATTGCTTGCCTTTCTTGGGTTGAGTGCCATTGGCGGAGGTGGAGCATTAATTATTTCTCCTTCAGGTAAATTATTGGGTGGCTTGCCTTTGTCAATTTTAGAACGGTCACCTTTCAACGATTTTTTATTTCCCGGCATTATTCTATTTATAGTTTTAGGAATTATACCCAGCTTATTGATATTTGCCTTGCTAAAATAATCAAGCTCTGTATTAGCAGAGCGATTCAATTTTTTTAAGGATATGCACTGGGCCTGGACTTTCAGTATTTATGTAGCTTTTGCGCTCGTTATTTGGATACAAGTTGAAACTATATATATACAAGGGGTGGGTTGGCTACAAACTTTCTATATGTTTTTTGCTATCCCCCTAATTTTTGTTGCATTATTGCCACAAGTTAGAAATCTGTATAAAAAATGAGAATATTCATGAACTTAACAGGGGCGAATATTCCTCTCTTGTCCGTTTTTCAGTTACTTCATTTGACGACAAGTAAGTAAACTCCGAATCAATGTTTAATATGCAATGCGGCAATGCTTTTAGTGATTCTAAAAGAAGATTGGCTCCCATTTTTGGGAGCCAATCCAATCAGGTGCCCAGGACTGGATTCGAACCAGCACATCCTTGCGAACGCTGCGACCTGAACACAGTGCGTCTACCAATTTCGCCACCTGGGCAGGTGAATTAGTCTTCCGGGGGTGCAAATATAAAGTATTGCGGATTACGGATTGCGGATTACGGATTAAATTATCGGCCAGTTATGGGGGCCCATTCCATGCCTAAATATTAGGTGAAGTATAAAAAACGTCAGATATTCCGTTAATCCGCCAACCCGTTAATCCGCAATTCGCAATCCGTAATCCGCAATAAATTTCAGTATCCCGGAACATTCAACCCAAGAATGATATCTCTCCTGCCCCTCCAGACCCCATTGGCATCTTTGGTAAGTTTCACCACGCCTGATCCGCCCCTTAGGTCCTGTTTTTTATCATAATCACCCTTAACATAGGGATCGTCATCAAACACATATTCATCGATATAGTAAGCCTGGATGCCGGGCTCTTTGATCGTTGGATGAATGTGCGCAGCAAAAGTTGTATTGGGATAACGTGCAGGCCGGATAGTGGTAAAACGATAACGACCGTCCTTACCTGTTTTTAACCATCCCCTGAGTTTACCATGGCGTGCTACCATGCCCGTTTGTCCGGCTGCTGGTTGGTATACCCCTGCGTTATTCGTGTGGTAGAGGTATAGGACAACGCCATCTGCAGGCGTCTTGCCATCCTTCTTATATATAATCCCTTCCATTACCAAAGGTGTCCCGGGTTCGGCCGATGATGCAATTCTGCCGTCCCATGAAACGGTAGATGGCATACCGGTAAGCGCCACTTCACAACCTTCACAACGCCCTCCTACCTGCCGCTCTTGTTTTTGTTCCTGGGTTTGCCCATCGCAACTGCTGGCGAGAAACATCGTAAAAAGACAAATGATTTTATACATATTAGTGAATTTTTATGGTGATCCAATCTCATTAAAAATCCATAAGCATCTGTTATGAGCGGCATCCTCAAAGGATGAAATTTCTGTGACGATATTTTAATGGTGATTAATAAATGATCCTTAATCACTATACCCTAAATTTACCTCATATCATCTGATCAAAATACATGAAACCCATAAGCACGGCATTAGTTAGCTTTGGCATCTCCTCTAAAACTTTTCATGCACCGTTTCTTACTACCATGCCGGAATTTGAATTGCTGGCAGTGGTAGAAAGAAACAGTGAACACGCTAAAGAAAAATATCCCTGGGTAACCATATACCGCAGTATTGTAGAAATGTTGAAAGATGATCGCATCGAACTCGTGGTCATCACTTCTCCCAACGAAACGCATTTTCCCTATGCCAAAATGGTCCTGGAAGCAGGAAAAAATGTAATTGTGGAAAAGCCTTTTACAAACACTTCTGCCGAAGCATTTGAATTGGTTGAATTAGCCCGGAAGTCGGGGAAAGTTTGTTCGGTATATCATAACAGGCGCTATGTGGCCGACTTCCTGACCATGAAAGATATCCTTGAAAAAAAACTGCTGGGTGAATTGCATGAATTTGAGGCACACTACGACCGCTACCGGCCCGATCCCCGTACCTATGGACTGTGGCGCGAAAAGCCAACGCCAGGAAGCGGTGTTTTTTATGACCTCGGATCTCACCTGGTAGACCAGGCATTGCAACTCTTTGGGCCACCCAAATATATTACTGCCGACATCCGTATGCAGAAGTCATATTCTGTGGTAGATGATTATTTCGACGTAAGGCTGGATTACGGATTTCTCAAAGTGTTGCTGAAATCAGGTATGCTTGTACGTGAGATGGGCCCGCGTTATATGATGCACGGAACCAAAGGATCTTTCATTAAATACGGAGAAGATCCGCAGGAAGAATTATTGAAAGCTGGTGAACTTCCCAATACGGCCGACTGGGGAAAAGAACCTGAGTCACAATTTGGGCTGATACATACAGAAATCGACGGTAAAATAATCAGGGAAGTCTATCCATCCGTTCAGGGTGGATTTGGTAATTACTATAAGAACGTATATAGATCCATAAGGGAAAATGCTCTGGTGCTCGAAAGTCCCGAAAACGGATTCAACATTATTCGAATCATTGAACTCGCATTTGAAAGCAGCAAAAAACAGTGCAGGGTTGAAGTGACGGGGCTGTTATAACAATTACCCAGCTTTCACTAATAATCAGCAGATATTTGAACTGTGTTAGCAAATAAATTCATTGGTGCACTTAATGCCCTCTCCAATTTGAATTTCCGCCAAAAAGTGACAAAGTACTTATCAGAAGACTGCATCAATCACCATTTCTTTTTTATTGAATAGAAAAGACTCGCCTTTGCTTTTACCATACATCAAACCAGCTAACGGAGCATTGGGAGAAATAATAAAAATCGACTGGCCTTCATAGTCTACTTTTCCCAAGCCTGCGAGAATAAAAAAACTGGCTCCGTCACACTGCACAAAACTGCCCGCCTCAATAATGGTACTAACCTGGTCACAGTTTGTTTCCATGATGCCCGATAGTTCACGGTTGTTTTCCGTTAACTGCCTTGCATACATGTCCTTTTCCAGTTGGTTCATGGCCCTGGAGGTTTCGAACTTGTCGCCCGAACTACTTTTGGTTTCACTGTTTGCAGCGTCCTGCGAATCTTTCATCGCATTCTGCAGACCATCGATCCGTTGCCTGATGATGGCCATACAATGATCTTTTAGATTGATTTTATTCATGAATTGTTGGCTGGCTATTTTACTGAAACAGGGATCCTTATCTCGATTTTCTCCCACTGTACAATCACTTCCCCTCTATTCTTTCCTGTTTCCTTTACAGCATAAGTTAAGCGTTGAACCGTATTGGCAAGTGCAACGGGCTGAACTTCGATTCGCACCACATCATTTTTTTCATCGTAGTCGTCAGCAAGGTGCATCTCTGCTGTTTTACTGAGGATCACGATCCATTTATCCTTACCGGGTATGGTAAAAAAACCATACCTGCCGGCCGGAATGATCTTGCCTGCCCAATTCACCTCTTTTCCAAAATTGATGATGGTTGCATTATGGGCACCGGTGACCCAAACTTTATCAAAGGATACTAATCCGCCCCAGACAATTCTTCCTTTTACACCCGGTGAACCATATTCTATATGGATATGCGAGCTACCAATGTTGGCCATAGTGACCCGGTGTAGACTTCCTTTCATAGTATCGACAGCTATAATTCCGGCGTTAACGCTATCTGCATAACCCTTTGAATTATCCTTATGATGCTGAGCACTCACACTTAGAGAAATAAATGCAAAAAAGAAAAAGATTACAATCCTGCTCATACTATCCGTTTGCTTTAATTGAATAAGGATCACTTTGATGTATATTTCACCTTACCGCCTACAATGGTCATCACTACATTCGTCGACTTGATTACGTCTTCCGGACAGTTTAACAGGTTGTTCGATAATAACACAAGATCGCCATACTTTCCGGTTTCGATAGATCCCTTTTGTTTTTCTTCAAAAATGGCAATGGCATTGGCAAGTGTATATGAATAGAGCGCTTCTTCGCGCGTCATTTTTTGCTCGGGATAAAAGCTACTGCCATCTTTTAATTTTCTGGTAACACTGGCGTAGATGTTTGCAAATGGGTCGATTTCCTCCACAGGTACATCAGTTCCATTGTTGACCAATACACCTGCATCCATAAATGCACGCCACATGTAAGCACCGGTCCTTGCCCTTTCTTCACCCAGTCTTTTGGTAACAAACGGCGCATCAGAAGTACAATGTATTCCCTGCATGGAGGCAATGATATTCCATTCTTTAAACCTCGGAATTTCTGCCGGATTTACATGCTGCGCGTGTTCAATCCGCCAGCGGTGGTCCTTTAATTTATTTTTAGCAATTTGCCCTGCATAAATATTCACTGTTTCATGATTGGCGCGATCGCCTATTGCGTGTACGCATAACTGTAAGTTATTGTCCCAGCAAAAAGCAGCGATCTGTTTAAGTTCATCTATAGAGTATGTATTTTGTCCTGACATATCAGTCCGGTCACTGTAAGGTTCGAGCAACCAGGCACCATAAGATCCTAAAGCACCGTCAAGTGAAACTTTCACAGCCTTTACAGTAAGGTGGCCATTGCCCTCATCCTGAACAGGAAATACAGATGCATTTTGACTCAGGTTTTTTATACCCTCCCTGACCATTACCCAATGCCTTACATCCATTTTGCCCTGTTTTGCCATTTCCCTCAACCATGATACTTGTTCAAAGTTAGATCCTGCATCCACAAAACTGGTAACGCCATTTCTTAAACATTCAGCTTCTGCCAGTTTTATACTTTTCTGCCAGTCTGCCTTCCTATCCTCCAGTGGCCTTTTCATCATCCAGGTCGTATACGATGGATACACCAGGGACATGGCCCTTTCTTCCAATACACCAACTACTACTCCATTTTTATCTTTTACAATATCACCGCCAGTCGGATTTGCCGTTTTTTCGGTTATGCCAGATAGTTGTAAGGCTTTAGCATTTACATATACACTATGACCGCTTGCGTGGGTTAGCAATACGGGATTATCAGGGGCAACGGCATCCAGTTCTTGATGATAAGGATATCCCAGGTAATTTTTCGCTGGTGCATGGTCCCATTTTTCCTGGTGCCATCCCCTGCCGATAATCCAGTCCCCAGGTTTGGCTTTTTTCACTGCATCTGCAACCAGCGAAACAATCTCTTCCCAATTCTTCACTTTCATCAGGTTGAGGTTGATCAGGGATGCGCCCATTCCATGGATATGACCATGGCCCTCAATGATACCTGGCATCAAAAACTGGCCTTTTGCATCAATCATCTCAGTGTGCTTACCCACATATTTTCTCACTCCTTCATTCGAACCCACGTACAAAATCTTTTCACCTTGCATAGCCACAGCTTCTGCACTGGGCTGTTGCTTATTTGCCGTGTATACATTGGCGTTATTGATGACGAGGGTTGCTGTCTGGGCAAATGTGAAGGTGCTAAGACATAACGCAAAGAGGCAAAGGGAAATACGCGGCGACGCGGGGAGTAACGCAGAAACGCCGACAGGAACGCAAAGGCGCC
This sequence comes from Sphingobacteriales bacterium, assembly GCA_031372815.1. Taxonomy (GTDB): domain Bacteria; phylum Bacteroidota; class Bacteroidia; order Chitinophagales; family Chitinophagaceae; genus Pollutibacter. The sequence goes on along the minus strand of JANMMA010000115.1, from coordinate 3,239 downwards.
AGGAAGACCCGGAGACGCGATGAAGACGCAGAGACGCAATGAAATTCATACTAAATATATTGATTGATGATATTTTCCAGCCATTCCTGCCTGCCGCTGGTTTGTTTAGGCTCACCATTTGCAATGGCATAATCCCGAAGGTCTTCAAGACTTAATTTACCTACTTCAAAATCTTTACCCGCCCCAGCATCAAATGAAGCATATCGCTGTTGCCTGTATTTCTTATAAGGTGATTTTTGTAGCACATTGTCGGCAATGACCAAAGCCCTCGCAAATGCATCCATGCTGCCAATATGCGCATGAAAAATATCTTCAAGGTCTGTCGAATTTCGTCTCGTCTTCGCATCGAAATTCACACCACCGCCGGCAAATCCACCTGCCTCTAAAATGATGATCAGGCTTTCGACCAGTTCATTAAGATTCATGGCAAACTGATCCGTATCCCATCCATTCTGGTAATCACCACGATTGGCATCGATGCTACCTAACATGCCTGCATCAGCAGCTACCTGGAGTTCATGTTGGAATGTATGCCCGGCAAGTGTGGCATGATTCACCTCTACATTAATCTTAAAATCTCTATCAAGGCCGTAATATCTAAGGAAACCAATCACCGTTTCGCAATCATAGTCGTACTGGTGTTTGGTAGGCTCACAGGGTTTTGGCTCGATGAAGAACACGCCTTTAAAACCGTTTTTTCTGCCATAGTCTTTAGCAGTATGTAAGAATCGTGCAAGATGTTCTTTCTCACGTTTCATATCGGTGTTGAGGAGCGACATATACCCTTCACGTCCGCCCCAGAAAACATAATTTTCTCCGTTAAGTGCGATGGTAGCATCAAGGGCATTTTTTACCTGTGTTCCTGCATAAGCAAGTGAAGCAAAATCAGGATTGGTAGACGCGCCATTCATATACCGTGGATTTGAAAATACATTGGCCGTACCCCAAAGCAATTTTACACCGCTGGCAAGTTGTTTTTGCTTTGCGTAGTCTACGATCTTTTGAATCCTGCTTTCATATTCGCTTATGCTATGTCCTTCATCCACCAGGTCAATATCATGAAAACAATAATAGGGAACACCAAGCTTGGTGAAGAATTCAAAAGCCGCGTCCATTTTGTCGTAACCTCGTTGCATTGCGTCTCCTGATGCGTCCCAGGGAAAATGTTTGGAACCCGGACCAAAAGGATCGGCACCGGTATTACAGAATGTATGCCAATAGCAGACTGCATACCTCAGGTGCTCTTTCATCGATTTGCCAGCCACTATCCTGTTTTCGTCGTACCATTTAAACGCCAGTGGATTGTCTGATTCTTTTCCTTCAAACGTTACCTGTCCAATGCCAGGAAAATATTCCTTATTACCTAAAGTGATGCTCATATCATTTGTTTTTCTTTGTCTAATGTAGTGTATTTAAATAATGGGCGCCGTCTGATGAACCGGAGAATAAATATAACTCCATGCCGGTTTTCTTTTGCATATACTGATGGATGTCTTTCACTGTTTGATGACCTTTTTCTGTATCCGCTAACACCACAACTGTTCCCCCGCTTCCACCACCACTGATCCTGGCACCGTAAACACCTTTTGCCGGACCATAGCCCATAACCTTGTCCACAATCAACTGTGTCAGTGGCTCACCAAGGCCCACCGAACTGTACCCTTCATGTGAACCCAGCATCAGGCTTCCCATTTCCTGCATGATGGACAACTTATTTTCCTGGTCGCCGAGTTGTATGATCAAGTCCCTAAACCGGTGCACACGGCTATTTTCCGCCACCGGATGAATGGCCGCTGCTAACGGATGATACTCCACGTCGGGCTGAACAACAGTCACGGTGTCGATCGTTATCCCATACTTTTTAATAAACTCTTTTCCGGAAATATGCTCTGGTATCAACGCTGTATATCGATCTGAAAATTCATCCAGTGGAATGTTTCCCAGGAATCCCTGGTAAGGCAGATCCTGCCATAAACCGGATATCCGGGCCCTTTCTAATACTGCACCGTCAACACCCAAATGAATAGCGAGTATGGTGTATGCCATAAATGCTGCCGCCCTCACTTCACTATATGAAGCACCAGAGACAGCATGCCGAACACCACTATCGATACCAAAAAAAGCAATGGATGGCGGAATCGTTATGGGATCCATTAACTGGTGGGGCTGGCAAACAATGGGGAGTAAATGGTCTTTCCTCCCCAGGTTAACAGATAGCTGGTCCATCAATCCGCATGGCGCTCCCACGATAAAGTTTTCAACTCTTTGAGCGAGTAACGAAAGTTCAAGAGGATCCAATAAAATGCCAAAAGCTTTTTGTATTGCATGCATGGTGGCTACTTCCACTGCAGCGGAAGAAGAAACACCTTTACCCGTGGGAACTTCAGAGCTCACTGTGATCTCTGCACCATTAACAACTAACCCCTTTTCCCGTTCCAGTAACAATAAACATCCCAGAATATATATGGCCCATTTTCCACCTGGCCTGGATTTTATCAGCGCACGTGCCGCTTCATAGGGCAGGTTTCTGATCTCATTGAAATCTATCGAAAACTGAGGGTCCCTTTCTTCCGCATCTGTTGAAATAGAAATAGTATTACTACCGGTAATGGTTAGCTGCACTTTAGTGGTTTCCCAAATAGGCATCTGTAACAGCAGTGATCCACTGTAATCAGCAATGCCACCCATAACATCGAGGCGGCCGGGGCAAATCGCGGTGATTGGCGAATTGGCGGATTGACGAATCATACGATTATCGAATTGGCGGATTGACGGATTGACGATTGTCGAATTGGCGGATTGACGGATTGACGAATTCATGAGCAATTACGGATTGCGAATTGCGGATTACGAATTCTTCTTAGTTTAAGTAATGCAACAAATTTTTTCATATAAAATAATTTATTAATTCAATCCGCCAATTCGCCAATCCGCCAATCCGCTAATTCGTTAATCCGCCAATTCGCCAATTCGCCAATCCGTCAATCCGTCAATTGTATCCGCCTCAATTCCGCCGCCTTCTCTTCCGGCATCGTATCCGCCATAAATGTATCTGCTCCCGTTTCCGGACCGGCCAGGAATTTAGGAAGGCCGGGCTGGCGCAAAGGCGGACAAATATTGATATGCATGTGATACCCCGCATAATCGCCACCGTCAACCGGCGCCTGGTCGAAAGCCAGAATATAAGGAAACACCGACTTGAAATTCAGGTCATATTTTTTGGTCACGGTCCGATAAAC
>JANMMA010000091.1:0-2505 GCA_031372815.1 Sphingobacteriales bacterium | reverse complement strand
CAGGCACATTTGATTTAGTCAACGGAATAGTTTTTTTCTTCTTCGGCGACTATTTTATCAATGACGTTGAAGAATGGAATATCATAATTCCAGCCCAGCTTCTTCCTTGCCTTTTCACTGGTGCCATAGATATCCTCGATTTCTGTAGGCCTCAGGAGTTTTTCATTAATCTTAATCCTGTCCTTACTGATATCCAGGCTTTCAAAAACATAATGAACGATTTCCCTCAGGGAAACTGATTTCCCTGAACATATGATATAATCATCAGGAACATCCTGTTGTAATAATAACCACATGGCTTCAACGTATTTTTCAGACCAGCCGAAATCCCTTCTTATATCGAGGTTGCCAAATTCGATCACTTCTTTGCGGCCGTGTTTGATATCCAGTGAGCCGCGAATAAGTTTCTTCACAAAAAAACCTTCTCCCCGCAGGTAAGATTCATGGTTAAACAGTATTCCACTGCAGGAGTACAGGTTATATGATTCCCGGTAATTCATGCAAATGTAATGGCCGGTAACTTTCGATATGGCATATGGACTTAACGGATGCACGGCCGTTATTTCCGTAATGGGCAGATCGGGGACCTTTCCGAACATCTCACTGCTAGATGCCTGGTAAAGCCTTGAATTCGGTCCGGCAATACGGATGGCTTCCAGGATATTCAGTACGGAATGAACATTAAATTCGATGGTGCCAATAGGCTGGTGAAAAGACTGCGACACTGAGCTCTGTGCTGCAAGGTTATAAATTTCATCAGGCTTATATGAAGCGATAAGATGGATCACCTGGGAGAGGTCACTGAGGTCGCATTCGAGCAGTTCAATTTTCTCGAAGATACCCAGATAACGGAGTCTGTAATAATCAGTACCTGTTGAAGAACGTACCAAGCCCACCACTCTGTATCCCTTATCCAATAATAAACGGGAAAGATAAGCTCCATCCTGTCCGGATATTCCGGTAATAATTGCGGTTTTCAATTTCATGTGAGTTAAGACAATGCCGGAACATTTTTACCTAATGCAGCGGATCCAAATCTTGTTTTCCTTGGGATACCGAAGAGTGGCGGCCATAGCCTGTAAATGAAATAAATAAATATGCCTGATTTCAAAAGTGAATTGAATATCTGGAGTGTATCATTCTCCGCCGAATAACTTACCTGGTAAAAAAGAACCGGTATCCAGAGAAAGAGCAACGGAACTTTCCGTGAATTCATAAAAATTAATACATACATTCCACGAATAAAAAAACCAATGAAGAACATGTAAATGATTCCGCCCACCTTTCCAAAACTCCCCCAGGCCTCCCCAAGCGGACCCACATTGGTAGACCATCCAACTATATTGAGACCTGTGTAATACTTCATATTAAACTTTCCCCCGGCCATTGGCTTATCAGGCCAGAACAACCTGGGCACGAATGAAGAAGCAATGGAAAGGAAAACATTCGAACCATTATCATATGCCGTGATCCTTGGGAACCTTCGCATCACCAGGGCAACATTGAACCCCTGGTTAGTGCGCATATAAATCGGGAACATGGCATTAACTGAAAAAAGATCCCCAACATTGGATACTTTTTCCTGTACAAGCCTTGAATATAGTAATGTCTTGTTTTCCACGTATCCGCCTTTGCCGCGCCAGATATAGTCTCGATAAACAGTCTTCACGGATTGCACTATGATAAGCGCAAAAACGCAGACAGACAGAGCGAGTAATTTGACAGGCATTGAAATCCTTCGGCCGAGGAAAATAAAAGAGAAGACGGTCATCCCCATAAAAGCTACAATCGTAAACATTCCCTGGTTCAGCGCCTGTAATAAAGTAAATGCTAAATAGCCCAAGATTATATATTTCCTTTTAGGGTAATCTGGAGCGAAGTAGATATAAACTATACCAACAAATGAACTAAGGTATATAAGGGTAAATACGAATTGGAGGGCCTCGGGTAAAATGGGTGTGACATAAAATGCAAAAACGCCTGCCAAAACCATGATCAGGGGCGCATACCCCTGCTTTTCAACAAATGAGTTCAGCCCGAGGACTTTATTCTCCATTGCCCGCCCCTCGTCACTCACTCCCTTGTTATAAAACGGCCAGCAAAGAGCCAAAGTAAATAACGCCATTGCCGGCAGACAAAAACCAAAGTAATCGTCGAACGGAATGGGCATAAACTTTACAAATATTCTGGAAAGCTTGTTTGTTTTGGGATAAAATTCGTAGCCCACTAAAGGCATCACCAGGCAGATGAAATTACTATATAGCGCAATGAGGTCGCGAAGCACTATCGCCCTGCCTAGTTTATACATGGTGACCAACAAAATGGTAAAGAATAACACCAATACGAGGAATGCATATGCACCCGTCGTCAGGGACAATAAAAAAACAATTAACGCGGTAATTGAAATTGTATAACTACCCTTCATTTAAGACTGTTGTTTCCCGATTCAAAATGTTTTGCAGTAAAGGTGACGCGATCTCTTCAAATGTAAAGTTAACCTTTCTG
>JANMMA010000081.1:0-2384 GCA_031372815.1 Sphingobacteriales bacterium | reverse complement strand
CCAAAAAGTATTACTGTTGCTTTCAGATAAAACGGGTATTGCTTTGCAGTCATAAATTTCTGATTGTAAGTAGGTTGAATATAAAAAAATCATACCACAATCAATTATATGTCGGGGATTAATTACCCATGGTTTTGATATGAGGTGAAACTGAGTGATCAAAAGCAGAGAGCAGGTTCAGTTCCGTATTTATTTCAAGCTTGACGGTAATACACTAACGGAGAACAAGGTTCGGGTATACCAGGGTGCTAAGGGTAGACGTAACCTTCTCGTAGCCCACTTCCCATTCTGTCTGGAAATATCCTTTTTCGAGCATAAACTGGCTTTCCGCTTTATTACGGTTGCCTTTTTTAATTGATCGTTTAACCTGGGCTTCCGTGCCAAGCCAAAGGATTATCATTAAAGAAATCAGGATCAGCTTTTTCAAATTATCCCAATTTTGGCCGAGTATGTCCGTCGAGATATCTCAACTGTGTTTATTAAATGACCTCAGAAAAATCAATCCTCTTTTAGAAAGTTACCCTTTTCATCGAAAATAAGGTCTTTACCTTTTATTTCAACTTCATACATGTGTTTCCCGGAAGCATCGGTGACCTTTCCCGCTTCTTTCATTATCGCACCATTATAGTGTTTTTCGATGTATGGAGCAATATTGGCCGGTAACTGATTAAACGGAATTGCCTGTACAATCTCTATAAAACTTCCTGAAGGCGAGAAAATAGCCGAATTATCTTCTCCGGATTTTCCTCCCCAATTCGCCTCATAGTTTCCTTTTTCTTTTTCCCAGCTAACTTTTTTGGCCTCCGGATATTTTTTAGCCAACGCAGCCTTTACTACTTCCGGAACATTTTTTTCTTTTAGGTCCTGCGCTTTTGCTGAATTGGCGAAGGCAGTGAATAATAGCACTGACAGAATTACGTAGTACTTCATATTATTTAATTTAGAAGTAGCAATTTCCTTCCTGATACTGAAGACATTCTGAAGATTATAGATGGTATCGAGTTAAATTTTTGATATTTGAGTTTAAAGTAATTTATCAGAGGCAATTACAACAATGAAAATTCTTATAGTAGAAGACGAAAAGGCGCTTTGCGACAGCATTGCCAGTTATCTGCGGCAGGAGGATTTCATTTGCGATTCAGCGGGCAATTATCAGCAGGCCATGGAAAAAATTGAATCGTATGATTATGATTGCATTCTGCTCGACATCACCCTCCAGGATGGAAACGGGCTTGATATTTTAAAGGAACTAAAACGGAATAATAAGTCGGACGGCGTGCTGATCATTTCTGCGCGTAATTCATTGTCGGATAAAATCAGCGGACTCACGCTGGGTGCTGATGATTACCTGCCTAAACCTTTCCATCTTTCTGAACTGGCTGCAAGGGTTTTTGCCATTATCAGGAGAAAGCATTTTGACGGAAATAACCTGCTTTCATTTCAAGACCTCATTATCGACACCCAGGCGAAGGCAGTACGCACTAGTAACAGGGAGATTGACCTTACTAAGAAAGAGTATCAACTTTTGCTATATTTTGTTTACAACAAGGGAAGGGTGCTTTCGAAAAATGCTATTGCAGAACATTTATGGGGAGATGATATAGGTGGAGGAGTGAACTATGATTTTATTTACACGCATATCAAAAACCTGCGCAGGAAACTGATAGATGCGGGAACGGGCGACTGTATACAGTCGATATACGGAATGGGTTATAAATTTGCCATCACTTGAAATTATTCAATAAATATTCCCGGTTCAATTTGCTTGCTGCCATTTTCGTGTTGCTGCTTGGCAGTATATGTTATTATTTCATCATCAAATTCGTACTTGTTCGCCAACTTGATGATACCCTTAAAATTGAAGAGGCAGAGATACTTGATTTTATTAGCCGGAAACATCAATTGCCCGAACCTTCAAATTATAAGGACCAATTGATCAGTTTTAAATTGGTAAGCCAGACGGAAAAACGACATTTTCAAAGTGTTGATTTATATTCAATCGAGGATAAAGAAAGAAAACCTTATCGCCAGTTGATCTTTCCGGTAACCCTGGATCAAATTGCTTACCGGGTAACGGTAAGCAAATCTCAGTTGGAAGCTGAAGACCTTTTGGGATTGATTGTCCTCATTACCATTGGGGTAATTATACTTCTCCTGATTATTCAGTTTCTTATTAACCGTTACCTTCTTCGAAAAATATGGACGCCTTTTTATGAGACCCTGAAATCAATGAACCAGTTCAACCTGATGAACCAAAAGCCCATGCCGAGTCATCATTCTGATATTGAGGAATTCATTAGTATGGATTCTGCTGTACGCCGGATGACCGACAAGATCATCGGGGATTATGAAACCCTGAGAAGTTTTGCTGATAACGCATCACA